>WJIY01000030.1 GCA_014730005.1 Candidatus Babelota bacterium
TCACGTTTAGAATGGGTTTAAATTTTTTTTAAAAAATAATTTGTTTTAAAAAAGGCCTTGGATTTTGTTTATAAACAAAATCCAAGGCCTTTTTTAAAACAAATTATTTTTTAAAAAAAATTTAAACCCATTCTAAACGTGAAATAACAGAAGTATCACTTGATCTTTTACCCAATGGAATAACCCTTGTATAACCACCTGAACGATTAGCATATTTAGGTGCTATTTCTTTTATTAATTTCTCTACAACTGATTTTTTATAAGGCAAAACCTTCTTGATCTTACGAATCGTATTAAAATCGTATCCGTTCCTAGCCACAGTTACAAGTTTTTCAACTAGACGCTGAACCTCTTTTGTGCGAGGCTTAGTAGTTTGCAAACATCCGTATTCAATAAAATGTATAATCTGATTGCGTAACATTGCTTTTTTATGTGCAGGTTTTCTATTTAATTTTTTTTTCCCAATTTGATGTTTCATGATTTTAAACTATCCTCTTGTTCTTTTATAGCTTTCTTCAAATCTAATTCTTTAACATTCATCCCCAAATGTAAACCAAAAGCAGAAAGAACCTCTTTTACTTCTCTTAAGGATTTTCTGCCAAAGTTTTTAATTTTCAAAAGATCTTCATAAGACAAGTTTACTAAATCAATAACTCTTCTAATTCCAGCGCTAACCAAACAATTATGTGCCCTAACAGAAAACTCCAACTCATCAATTGGTTTTAAAAATAAATCAACTGGCAACCCTTTAGTTGGACCTTGAGTATCAATTAAACCACCTTTTTCTTCATTATCTTCTTGTTGCTTTGATATCTCATTAAAAGGTATTTCTTTAACATCCAAAAAATGTTCTAATTGTGTTCTCAAGACAGATGTGCCATACCTTAAAATATCTGATGGCGAAACTGAACCATTTGTATTAATTTTTAAAATTAACTTATCATAATCGATAGACTGTCCAACACGAGTTTTTTCAACATGGTATTCTATATTTACAACAGGTGAAAACATAGCATCTACATAAATTCTACCATCCGATTGTAAAGCATCACCTTTTGGCCATTGTGCAGGCAGGTAACCTCTATCTGTTTCAACAAAAAATTCAATTTCTAAATTTGCATCTGGAGATAAGTGAGCAATAATATGATCTTTATTTACTAACTCTAAATGATCATCTGCTTTAATATCGGCAACCTTTGCTATAGATTCGCCACTTATACTTAAATTCATTTTACCTGATTCACCAGTTTTATTTTTTATAACAATACCTTTTATATTAAGCAAAACATGTAAGGTATCTTCTACAACTCCTTTGATTGATGAAAATTCATTATTTACACCTTTAATTATTACAGATGTAACTGCTGAGCCTTCAACTGCAGATAACATCACTCTTCTAAGAGCATTGCCTAAAGTTATTCCAAAGCCAGGCTCTAATGGTTGAGCAACTAATTCTCCAAATTCTTCAGTTAATGTTTTCATTTCCCAATCAACATTAGGAAGTATAATAGGTTTATATTTTTTTTCCTGCATCAGGCCTCCAGGTTAATGTTCACTTAGCTATTATTTAGAATACAACTCAACTATTAAACGTTCCTCAATTGGTACAGAAATATCAGAACGTACAGGCAATCTTAATACAACACCCTTTCGTTCTTTTTTTTGTAATTCTAGCCACTCAGGAACCTTAACACCTATATTCATTCTCTTATCAATTACCCCCTCAACAAACTCTTTATTTTTCAATGTTGTTTCTGTTAATGAAATAATATCATTAATACCAACTAAATAAGATGGAGACTTAACTCTTTTTCCATTTACACTGACATGACCATGAACAATAAATTGTCTTGCTTGATCACGAGAAAAAGCCATTTTCAACCTAAATAAAACGTTATCTAAACGACGCTCTAATAATGAAAGTAAAATTTCACCAGAAGCACCTTTATACTTTGAAGCTAATCTAAAGAATCGACGAAATTGTTTTTCCAAAACACCATACATTAATTTTACTTTTTGTTTTTCCCGAAGTTGTTTACCATATTCAGATAATTTTCTAGCTAAAGGCTTTTTGCCATGCTGACCAGGAGATGGAGTCTTACTCTCTATTGGACACTTAGCTGTTCTACATCTTGCCCCTTTTAAAAATAACTTTTCACCCGCCTGACGGCATTTTCTACATACTGCGACTTCACTTGACATAGTAATTCACTCACTCATTAATTTACATTAATTAAATAACCAAACTAAACTCTTCTTTTCTTGGACGGCCTACAACCATTATGGGGAAGCGGAGTAACATCTCTTAAAAGAGTTACGGTTAACCCAGAAGATTGTAAAGCTCTTACCACAGAATCTCTGCCCGAACCAGGCCCTTTCATATTCACTTCAACAAGCTTTACTCCCAAATCCAACATCTCTTTAGCTAAATTATTGGCTATTTGTGTCGCTGCAAATGGAGTTCCTTTTCTTGAACCTTTAAAACCTAATTGACCTGCACTTGCACGCAAAAGTACATCTCCTTCAGGAGTAGTAATAGAAACAATTGTATTATTAAAAGTAGATTGTACATTAGCTACAACTGTATCGATATTCTTTAATTGTCGTTTTTTAGACTTTTTATATGCCATTTTATCCTCAAACCCAACTTATCTAATTATTTTTTCGTTATAGTTCTTTTCAATGCAATTGCTCCACCAGGCTTTCTTGGTCCTTTACGAGTCCTAGCATTAGTTTTAGTACGCTGACCTCTTACAGGCAAAGAACGTTTATGTCTCAATCCTCTATAAGAACCAATTTCCTGCAGCCTTTTAATATTAAGTGTGACATCTTTTCTCAAATCACCTTCAATAGTAAAATTATTACTTAAGTATTTTTGGATAGCTGCAACTTGTTCATGTGTTAAATCTTTAACTCTAATATTAGAATCAATATTAGTTTCTGCTAAAATTTTTTTAGATAATGTTGGACCAATTCCATAAAGATATGTCAATCCAACTTCAACACGTTTATCTTTAGGTAAATAAACACCTTCAATTCGGGCCATTTCTAAACCTCTCTAAATTAACCTTGACGCTGTTTGTGTCTTGGATTTCGACTGCAAATAATTCTTACAACTCTTCCACGTCTAATAATTTTACAATAAGCACAAATTTTTTTAACCGAAGTTTTCACTTTCATATTTTAATCTCTCTTAAACTACCAACTTTTAAAAATTAATTTTATATTTTTTGTTTGTATATTTATCAAAACATTAAGCTTTATAACGCGAAATAATTCTTCCTTTAGTCAAATCATAAGAAGAAAGCTCAACTGCTACCTTATCTCCAGGTAAAAGCTTTATATAATGCATTCGCATTTTACCAGAAACATGAGCCAAAACCAAATGTCCCCCTTCAATTTCCACTTGAAACATAGCATTCGGTAAAGCCTTTTTAACTATCCCATCAACAACTATTACGTCATTTTTCTTTTTCATAAAAACCAAACTTTAAAATAAGTATTTTTTTATAACTTAAATTCTTGTTAATACCTCGGGTCCATTTTCTGTAATTAAAACTGTATCTTCAACATGAGCTGATAAACCACCATCAGCTGTCTTTGCTGTCCATCCATCTTCTAATATTTTTACATCATAACCATGTTGTGTAATCATAGGCTCGATAGCCAACGTCATTCCTTCTTTTAACACAAAACCACACCCAGGATTACCATAATTAGGAATTTCAGGACCTTCATGAATACTTTTACCAATACCATGTCCCGCAAATTTACGTACAACGTTAAAACCCCTATTTTCAACCTCTTTTTGAATGCACGCAGATAAATCAGACACCCTATTTCCCGGTAAAGCAGCATTAATCGCACAATCTAAAGCTCGCTGAACTGTTTGTGCCATTTTTTTTACTACACCTTTAACATTTTCAACAAAAAAATATCGAGTCAAATCTGCACAATAACCATTATAAGAACCAACAACATCTATTTTAACAAAATCTCCAGATTTTAAAATCACTTTTTTATTAGGAATTCCATGAACTATAACATCATTTAAAGAAATACATGTAGCATATTTATAACCGGAATACCCTTTACATACAGGAATTAGCCCTTTTTTTCGCATTTTTTGCTCAATTATAAAATCAATTTGTAAAGTTGAGACGCCTACATTTATCTCTTTCTTGATTTCATGTAAAATTTGTGCCAGCGCTTTACCCGCTACACGCATATTTTCAATGGCAATCTTATTTTTTATTAAAATCATAACATATTCAATTAATCATATTTTAAAATATTTTATTTCATTCATTTAGACATACAAGTAAATAAAAAATGCTCACTTTGTATCAAAAAATTATCAATTTATATTGTTATCAAATAGACTTTTTAAACATTTAATTGTTATACAATCAAAATTATAAAACAAACAACTTTAAAATCATAATTTGATATACAAAACACTTAATATTTTTAAAAAACACCAATCTAATAAATCCTAATTCTAACGTCCAAGCCGATTTTTCAATCGTCCTGTTGAAAGAAAACCTTCATATCTTCTTTCAATTAAATGTGATTCAATTTGAGAAGAAGTATCCATGGCCACCCCAATAACAATTAATAGGCTAATTCCACTAAACATTACAGGAAAACTAAAAATATTTTGTAAAATTGTGGGTATTACCGCCAAAGAAGCTAAATAAATAGCACCTGGCAAACCAATTCGTGTTAAAAGATAATCAAAAAATTCTGCCGTTTTTTTGCCTGGCCGAATTCCTGGAACAGAACCACCAGATTTTCTTATATTTTCAGCTAATTCAACAGGATTAAAAATTACTGCAGTATAAAAATATGAAAAAAATATAATCAATCCAGCCTGCGACGCATAAAAAATCACCCCATTATAAGCAAACCAATCAGCCAAAAAATTTAATGCCGCAAATTTTGTAGCCAACATATTTGTTAACATCATTGGTAATTGTATTATAGCGCTTGCAAATATAACTGGAATAACACCTGCAGGATTTATTTTTAAAGGAATATAAGAACTTTGCCCTCCATAAACTCTATGGCCAACAACTCTTTTGGCATATTGAATGGTAACTCTTCGTTCCCCTTTTTCCAAAAAAACTATACATGAAACAACAAACAAAGTAATTAAAATCAATAATCCTACTAACAACGGATCCATTTGCCCCATTTTTACATGATTAACAATCTTTAAAATAGCACCCGGCAATCCAACAACTATTCCAGCAAAAATTATCATTGAGCTCCCATTCCCAATTCCATGAGCATTTATTTGCTCACCAAGCCACATAACAAAAAGAGCCCCTACAGATAAAATTAAAACTGTAGTTAAACGGAATCCCCATCCAGGATTTAAAGCCAATCCTAAATGTGATTGAGCCTCAATAAGAAACGCTATTCCAAACCCTTGAATAATACTTAAGGCAAACGTTAAGTATCTAGTATATTGTCCAATAATTTTTCTGCCATATTCCCCTTCTTTAGATAATTGCTCCAAAGAAGGAACCATAACTGTTAAAAGTTGCATCATAATGGAAGCATTAATATAAGGAATCATTCCTAAGGCAAATATAGCAAAATTTTTTAAAGCTCCACCCGAAAATAAATCTAAATATGATATTATACCACCTGTAAAACCAGAGCTTAAAAGCCCACTTAACGCTGCAGTATTTATTCCAGGAATTGGAATATGAGCACCAAGCCTATAAACAGCTAAAATCGCTAATGTAAAAAACAACTTTTTTCTTAATTCCGGTACAAAAAAAACATTTTTAAAATTTTGAAGTAACACCACCTTACTGCTCCTTAATGATTTCGATTTTTCCTCCTGATTTTTCTATTGCTGAGACTGCTGAATTACTAAAGGCATGAGCCTTAACAGTAATTTTTTTGCTCAATTCTCCGAATCCCAAAACTTTAAGTAAAAATTTATCTTTTCCTTTCAAGAAACCTTTTTTAATTAAAAGTTCAGGGGTAACTTCATCCCCATCAGAAAATCTTAATTCAATATCATGCAAATTAATTATTTTAACATTTTTCTTAAATGGATTATTAAAACCTACCTTAGGAACTCGCCTCGACAAAGACATTTGCCCACCTTCAAACCAAGGCTTCAATTCACCGCTAGAACCAGTTCTTGCTTTTTGCCCCTTGTGCCCCCTACAGGAAGTTCCACCCAAATCTCCACCTCTTCCAACTCTTTTTCTCTTTTTACAAATAGCTTCAAGTTTATTAAGCTGTAGCATTACGTTCCTCAGTTTTTTCTTTTCCTATAATTTCTTCTACCTCTTTACCTCTCAACCGAGCAAATTCTTTTGCTGTCTTTAATTTTTTTAACGCCTGAATAGTTGCTTTTACAACATTTTGAGGATTTTCTGAACCTATAGATTTTGCCAAAACGTCCTTAATTCCAACAGCTTCCATCACAGCACGCACGGCACCTCCAGCAATCACACCTGTACCTTTAGATGCAGATCGAATAAGAACATGACTAGCACAATGCTTTCCTGTAACAGTATACGGTATTGTAGTTTTGTACAAAGGAACTGCAACCATATCTTTTCGAGCCCGCTTTAAAGCTTTGGATATAGCCGAAGAAACTTCCCTACTTTTACCCAAAGCAATACCAACCCTGCCATTTTGATCTCCAACAACCACTAATGCAGAAAAAGCAAATCTTCTACCACCTTTAATAACCTTTGCAATTCGTCTAACATTAAGAACGCTTTCTATATATTCTTCTGCCGCAGGTACTTCTTTTTTCTTTTTAATGTCTGCCATAATACTCTTTCTATAAAATCAACTTATATTTGCATTCCACTATCACGCAATCCCTCAACTAAGGCACTTATTCGACCATGATATAAATATCTTCCACGATCAAAAAAAACATCTTTTACATCTTTCTCTACAGCCATTTTACCCAATTCAACCCCTACTAATTTTGCCTCAGCCTTTTTATCTAATTTTTCTTGATTTTTTAAATTTAAAGAAGAAAAACTTATTAAAACCTTTTGATTAAGATCATCAATTACTTGAGCATAAATATGTTTCAAACTCCTAAACACAGTAACCCGCGGTTTTTGCTCTCTTCTTGATTGATTACTCTTAACTCGCAATTTTCTTCTATTTCTTTTAAGTTTAAGCTTTTTTTGAGCTTTTTTTTGTAAACTCACGAAAATGTCCTTTTTCTATTAACTATTTACAACTAAGCAGTTTTTGCTTTTCCAGCCTTACGAATAATTCGTTCACCTTCCAAAATTATACCCGTTCCTTTATAAGGCTCTGGGGGCCTTAAAGACCTTATAGAATCACAAACATTACCAAGTGCAAGTTTATCAGAAGATTTAAAAATTAAATTTTGCCCTGTTTTATCAACATCAACTGCAACATTTTCTGGTAATTCAAAATCTATCTTATGACTATACCCCAAAGAAAAAATCAATTTTTTCCCTGACAATTGTGCCTTATATCCCAAACCAACAATCTTAACTTTTTTTTCAAAACCAGTTTCCACACCTTTAACCTTATTGGCCAATAAAGCCCTATGAAGCCCCCACAATTCATTACTCTTTTTAGTCATTTTTTTCAATGAAACAATTAATTTACCATCTTTCAATGAAGCTTCGATTTCCTCAGGCAACTTATGTGTAAAACTTGCCTTAGGACCTTTTATTTCAATTTCGCCTTCTTTTTTTATTTCAACTTTTGCCGAAGTCAATTCAATCGGTCTTCTTCCTATTTTTGACATAACCTTTTCCTACCAAATATGACAAACAACCTCACCACCGATTCCCATTTTTCTAGCTTGTTTATCTGTAATAATTCCATGACTAGTACTTAATATAGAAACTCCTAAACCACCAACAACCTTCGTAATGTTATTCCCACGCTCATAACGTCTACGACCTGGCTTACTAATTCTAGAAATTTCATTTATGACTGATTCACCATCTACATACTTTAAAAAAATTTTCAACCTAGGCTTACCCTGCGAATCTTCTTCCTTTGCAAAATCTCTAATAAAACCTTCATCCTTTAAAACTTTTGCAATACCTAATTTAAAGTTTGAGCAAGGCACAACAATAAAACGCTTATATACCATCAAAGCATTTCTAATAACAGTTAAAAAATCTCCAATAACATCAACTGACATAATTTTTGTCCTCTTTAAACTTACCAGCTTGTTTTTTTAACACCAGGAAGAAGCCCTTCCAACGCAAACTTTCTAAAACAAATTCTACACAAAAGAAATTGTCTTAAAAAACCTCTGGGCCTACCACAAACTTTACATCGATTTCTAACTCGAGTAGAAAATTTAGGAACCCTATTTGATTTTTCTATTAATGCCTTTCTAGCCATATTTATTGCCTTTTACTTTTATTTTTAAATGGAATCTTAAATTCTTTTAACAACTCAATAGCTATTTCATCATTTTTTGCTGTTGTTTGAATAGTTATATTTAAGCCCCTAATTTTATCTATTTTATCATAATCCACTTCAGGAAATATCAACCAATCCTTTATTCCAATATTTAAATTACCATTACCATCTAACTTAGGAGTTAAACCATTAAAATCTCTAACTCTTGGTAAAGCAATGTTTATAAATTTATCCAAAAAAGAATACATTTTTTGTTTACGTAAAGTAACTTTAACACCTATAGGTAATCCTTCACGCAATTTAAAACCAGCAATAGACTTTTTCGCTTTTGTTTTAACAGTCGCTTGACCAGCTATATCTTTAACAATATCTTGAACTGTATTTAATACTTTGCTATCCAAAACCGCATCTTTTACACCAACATTTAACACAACACTGGAAAGCTTCGGAACTTGCATGATATTTTTTATGCCTAATTTTTTTTGCAAACTATTCACTATCTCATTTTTATATTTTTCTTCTAACCTAGATTTCATAATTCAACAACCCTACTCAAAAAGCTTCTTTACATCGATGACAAATTCTTGTCTTCTTTCCATCTTCCAAAAATTTTGTTTGAATCCTACATGTTTGTTTACAAGAAGGACAAACTGGCATTACTGTGCAAAGAGGAATATAACTCTCTTCTTTAGCTATCTTACTTTTTTCACCAGATCTTTTAGCTTTAACATGTTTTGTAACAACAGCAATATTTTTCACTAAAACTTTATTTTTATCTTTATCAACATCTATAACATTACCTTGCTTTCCTTTATCTTTTCCAGAGAGTACAAAAACTAAATCATTTTTTTTTATTCGACTTAACATATTAAACCTTACTAATTACAAAACCTCTGGGGCTAAAGATATAATTTTATTATAACCAACTACTCTTAATTCCCTAGCTACAGGCCCAAAAATACGAGTACCAACAGGTTGTTTATCTTTATCAATTATAACTGCCGCATTATCATCAAACCTTATATAACTTCCATCAGCACGACGCAATTCCTTTTTTGTTCTAACAATAACAGCATTCAAAACATCCCCTTTTTTAACATTTCCTCCAGGAATCGCCTTTTTAACAGTAACCTTTACTGTATCACCCAAGTAAGCATATCTCTTTCCAGTACCTCCCTTAATATGAATTATCATCAACTTTTTAGCACCAGAATTATCAGCAACTTCTAATTTTGTTTGTTTTTGAACCATGTGCTATATCCTTTTATTTCGCACTTCTTAAAATTTGTCCCAAAACCATTTTTTTTGTTTTCGAAATAGGCCTACAACTAATAATTTCTACCCAATCTCCAATTTTGGCTTGCTCATTAGCATCATGAACCTTGTATTTCTTCGATTTATTAATAGTTTTTCCTAAAAAGGAATGCCTAAATCTTCTATTAACTTTCACTACTATAGTTTTCTGCATACCAGAAGAAATAACCTCTCCTTCAAGCTTCAAGCCTTTTGAACTACTAATTTCTTTCAATTTTTCACTATTTACCATTATCATACCTCAAATAATTGTAATCGACCTTAACGCCAAACAAATATAGCCAATCAACTTCAAGAAATACTTTAACATATATTTAATAATTTTTTTAGCTTACTTAAAAATTTTACTATTTAAAACAGTTAAGCCTCTTGCTATATTCGCTCTCAATTTTTTAAATTGTGAATAATCTTTAACGTCTCCAGCTCTTGACTTAAATTTTAAATCAAAAAGTTCCTTTTTCAACTTTAAAACCTCTTGTTTTAAAGAATTTTTATCCATTTTCTTAAAATCTTCTTTATTCATCTGCTTCACCTTAAGTTGATTCTATTCAATTTCTTTTTTGCTAACAAATTTGGTTTTCATCGGAATTTTATATGAAGCAGACTGCAAAACTCGTTTTGCAGTCTGCTTATCTAAATCTTTGACCTCAAACAAAATCTTACCCCTTTTAACAACACAAACCCAAAATTCTGGATTTCCCTTTCCCTTACCCATACGAGTTTCTGCAGGCTTTTTTGTTATAGGCTTATCAGGAAAAACTCTTAAAAATAACTCCCCCACTTTTTTTAATTTTCTATTCATTGTTACACGCGCAGCCTCAATTTGTCTTGCACTCAACCATCCTGGTTCAACTGCAACAAGCCCATATTCCCCAAATACAATATTACTTGCTCTAGATTTTCCTTTTAAAGTACCTCTTTGAATTTTTCTATACTTTGTCTTTTTAGGCATTAACATAATTTTCTTTCTATTGTTTTATGCTTAAAATGAAGCAAACTCACCCTTGCAAATCCAAACCTTAACCCCGATAATTCCATAAGTTGTTGAAGCCTCGACTGAAGCAAAATCTACATTTGACCTTAATGTATGTAAAGGTATAGAACCAATTCTTAACCATTCACTTCTAGCAATTTCAGCGCCACCTAAACGGCCTGAACAACAAATTTTAATTCCTTTGGCACCACTTTTCATAACAGAAAAACCCGCACGTTTCATTGCCCGCTTAAAACCCACTCTTTTTTCTAGTTGTTCAGCAATACTTTTAGCAACTAATTCTGCACTCAACTCTGGAACTTTAACTTCTTGAACTGAAACTTCTACGTTTTTTTTAAATTTACTATATATATCTTTTTTAAGCTGCTCAATACCAAGACCTTTTTTTCCAATAATAAAACCTGGCCTTGAAGAAGAAATAACTATTCTAATATTTTCACCAGCTTTATCTATTACAATTTTAGCAACATCAACATTATTCAATTTAGTCTTCAAATAATTTCTTATTTGAAGATCTTCAAGTAATTCTTTTCCATACGATTTTTTCGCAAACCAATGAGCTTTCCAATCTTTAAAAACTCCTAACCTAAATCCTATAGGATTAACTTTTTGCCCCACGTATCACCTCTTCTAAGACTAAATAAAATTAAAATTTTTATAAAAATCATTTCTCTTCATTTTTTTCTTTTATTTCTTGCAAAATAACCTCCAAATGACTCAATCTTTTTCTCTGAATAGAAGCTCGCCCCATTGCCCCAGGTCTATAGTATCTAATAATCGGCCCCTGATCAACCCGGATCTCTTTGATAACAAAATCAGCCATAGTTTTAGCACTGCTTTCCCTATTTGCATTAATACTATTAGCATAAGCAGAATTAATAGTCTTAATAACAGGCCGCACACGCTTTAAAGCATAATTTTGCAACCTATTAATTGCCTTCTCAACAGAAATCCCCCTTATCTCATTTATTATCGGGCGCAATTTATAAGGAGAAACTCTTATATATTTTGTTTTTGCTTGTACACGCATCTTGAAAACCTTTAAAAAAATCTATTTTTTAATTTAATAACAAATCACTAAACGCAATTTATTTACCAGGAGTCACCCCAGCTTTACGTTGCCCACTATGTAATTTAAATGTTCTTGTTGGAGCAAATTCTCCTAATGTATGTCCAACCATATTTTCTGTTATAAAAATGGAAACAAATTTTCTGCCATCATGCACTGCAATAGTAAATCCCACTAACTCCGGTGTAATCATACTTGCACGTTTCCAAGTTTTTATAACTTTTTTTTCTCCGGAAGATTTTAATCTTTCAATATGTTTTAATAAGGTTGGGTCAACATAAGGCCCTTTACGTATAGATCTGGACATCAAAACCTCTGTTTTATTTTTTTATTTAATCTTTCACTTTAACTTTTTAAACACACTTCCCTATTTTCTTCTCTTAAGAATAGCAGAACTTTTTCTTTTTCTTGTTCGCGCTCCCTTTGTAGATTTACCCCATGGAGTAACCGGATGTGAACCAGATTTTGAACGTCCCTCACCACCTCCGTGTGGATGATCAACAGGATTCATAGCCATTCCGCGAACTGTAGGCCTAAAACCTTTATGTCTTGTTCTTCCGGCCTTACCCAACGACATATTTCTATAATCCGCATTTGATAATGAACCTATAGTTGCCCAATTATCCAAGCCAACAGTCCTTGTTTCACCCGAAGGCATTTTTAAAATAGCAAATTCATTTTCCTTACCTAATAACTGCACAGCACATCCAGCCCCTCGAGCAAATTTTCCTCCTTGACCAGGAACAAGTTCAACGTTATGAATAAAAAAACCAACTGGAATACTTCTTAAAGGCAAACTATTACCAATCTTAGCTTCTGCTTTAACACTAGCCAATACCTTATCACCAACGTTTAATCCATCTGGTCTTAAAATATAGCCTTTGACACCATTTGTATAAAAAACTAAAGCAATTGGTACATTTCTATTTGGATCATATTCGAAAGCCGCAATCTTGCCAACAACATCTCGTTGTAATCTTTTAAAATCAATAATTCTATATTTTCTTTTAGCACCACCACCACGATGTCGTACGGTTATACCACCATAAACGTTTCGCCCTGATTTTTTATTCAAAGGTCGCGTTAATCTCTTTTCAGGATCCTTTTTAGATAAATCCCTTACAACTACAAATTGTTGTTTCCGTAATGATGAATTTCTAGGTTTTCTACTAACAATTGCCATTTTATTTTTCCTCTACACTTCTTTTCTTTTCTGCTGTAGTTGCTTCAGATACACCCATTGTTTCAAAATGTCCAGGCAATTCAATCTTATGACCCTTCTTTAATGTTACAATAGCTTTCTTTTTATCCGAAGTTTTAAAAACTCTTCGAGAAAAAGTTTTTGTTTTACCCGCACAATTTAAAATGCTAACTTGAGCAACCTCAACATTCCAAATTTTCTGAATTGCTTCTCGAATCATAACTTTGTTTGCATTTTTATGCACCTCAAAAGTTAATTTTCCCAAACTTTTGAATAATTTATTACTCTTATCAGTAGTAACTATATTTTTTATTATATCGTAACTGCTTAATTCCATAACGAAACCATATCTTTAAATAAATTCATATCTTTTTTCAAAAAGACCAAACAATCACTATTACTTAAATCAAAAACATTCGGCTGATCAAAATAAGCCAAATTAATTTTTGGAATATTACGAAAAGACGTTAAATTCACTTCATCTTCAAATGGTAAAAACATCAAAATCTTTTTATTAATTATTCCCAGCTGTTTAATAGCATCATAAGCTTTTTTGGTACTAGGCTTATTTTCGTTTGTTAGATCAAAATCTAAACAATATATTTTTTTTGAGCTTTCTTCAACAAAATCACTAAAAACATTATTCAAAACACTCTTTAATTGTTTTTTATTAAGATCCAAATTTCGGATTCTTGGTTGTGGCCCAAAAACTATACCCCCTTTTCTCCATAATGGAGACTTTAATGTCCCTGCACGTGCTCGACCTGTTCCTTTTTGTCGCCAGGGCTTCCTATTTGAAAAAGAAACCATACTTCTATTTTTACAACCAACTGTCCCCTGACGCCAATTTTGTAATAATTTTCTTATTGCATAAGAATATGTTTTAGCATCACATTCTTTTTTTTCAAAATCTATTGCAATAATATCTTGGCTCTTATTTCCTTTTATATCCCACACAGCTATATCTTTTTTCATTTGCTCATCCTTGTTTAGTAATCATCAACAATGTATCCTTTTTACCAGGAACAGAACCACGCACAAATAAACAACCATTATCCTTATCTAAAGAAATAACCTTTAAACCCTTAATTGTGATTTTACTACACCCACAATGCCCTGGAAGTTTCTTACCTTTATCAACAAAACCCTGTGAAGTAAGACCACCAACTGCTCCAGGTATACGATGAAAATTTGAACCATGACTTTTAGGCCCCCCTCCAAAACCCCATCGTTTTACTACACCTTGAAAACCTAATCCGCGGCTTTTACCGGAAATCTTCACTTTATTATCAACCGCAAAATTAATATCATTTAAATCAATTTTTTGACCAACCTTAAATTTTTCTAAATCAGATTGCTCAATCTTAACTTCTTTTAAATATTGAAAATACTTTTTCTTATTCAAACACCATTGATCTGAAAATGATTGATGTTCATATCGCTTTCTTGGTAATCCTAATTGTAAAGCAAAATAACCATCATTTTGCATCGATTTAATTTGAGTAACAAACCAATTAGAAACATTAATAACAGTTACAGGAACAACTGCACCATTTTTTGTAAATATTTGAGTCATTCCTATTTTTTTACCCAAAACACTATTAAGCATAACTTTTGCCTCTTTAATCTCGTCCCGTTTTAAAACTTTTATTTAATTTCAACGTCTACGCCCGCGGAAATATTCAATTTCATTAGAGCATCCATTGTTTGTTCGCTAGGCGAAACTATATCTACAATACGCTTATGCGTAGTAATTTCAAATTGTTCTCTCGCCTTTTTATCAACATGAGGAGATTTTAATACAGTAAAACATTTTCTTTTATTAGGAAGAGGGATAGGCCCCAAAATATTTGAGCCTGTCCTTCTTACTGTTAAAACAATTTGTTTTACCGCACTATCCAACAATCTATGGTCATAAGATTTCAATGTCAAACGGATTTTTTGCTTCTTCATTTGTTCACTAACCTAATTTTATTCTATTATCTCGGTAACAACACCTGCTCCAACTGTTCTTCCACCTTCCCGAACAGCAAATTTCAATTCCTTATCCATTGCAATCTTACTAACAAGTTCAACTGTTACCTCAACTTCATCGCCAGGCATAACCATTTCTCTACCTTCTGGCAATGTTATTGTGCCTGTAACATCTGTTGTTCTAAAATAAAACTGCGGTCTATATCCATTAAAGAAAGGCGTATGTCTTCCACCCTCTTCTTTCTTCAATGTAACAATTTGAGCCTTAAACTTTCTATGAGGCGTAATAGAGCCAACAGCTGCTATAACTTGTCCTCTTTCAACATCTTCCTTTTTAATACCACGCAATAAAATTCCTACATTATCACCAGGCATACCCTCTTTAAGCTCTTTGTTAAACATTTCTATGCCTGTAACTGTAGTTTTAATGGTATCTTTAAATCCTACAATTTCTACTTCATCACCAAGATGAACAATACCTCTTTCAATACGTCCTGTAACAACAGTACCCCGTCCCGATATTGAAAATACATCTTCTATAGGCATTAAAAATGGCTTTTCAGTATCTCTCTCTGGAGTTGGCACATAAGAATCAATTGCATCCATCAACTTTTCAATAGACTGTTCACCAATTTCACTCTTATCCCCTTCTAAAGTCTTTAATGCAGAACCTTTAATAATAGGAATTTCGTCTCCAGGGAAACCATATTTTGACAAAAGTTCTCGAACTTCTTCTTCAACCAACTCTACCAAACTAGGATCATCTACCATATCTACTTTATTCAAATAAACAACAATTGCAGGAACTCCAACTTGGCGAGCAAGCAAAATGTGCTCTCTTGTTTGAGGCATTGGACCATCTGCCGCTGAAACAACTAAAACCGCACCATCCATTTGCGCAGCGCCAGTTATCATATTTTTAACATAGTCAGCGTGTCCAGGACAATCTACGTGAGCATAATGCCTTTTTGGGGTTTCATATTCAACGTGAGAAACTGCAATAGTTATACCACGGGCTTTTTCTTCTGGTGCATTATCAATTTGTTCAAACGCTCTAAAATCAGCCTGGCCTTTTTCTGCCAAAACTTTTGTTATTGCTGCAGTCAAAGTAGTTTTTCCATGATCAACGTGTCCAATTGTTCCAATATTACAATGTGGCTTTTTTCTCTCAAAAACACCTTTTGCCATTTATAACCCTTCCTAATTCAAATTAATTATATTTATTTTTTTCCTACAATTACTTCCTGAACGTTTTTAGGAACTTCTCTATAAACTTCAAATTGCATTGAAGAACTAGCTCTTCCTTTGGTCATAGAACGCAAATCAGTAGTATAACCAAACATTTCAGCCAAAGGAACCTCCGCTGTTATAACCTGCACTCCTTTTCTAGCCTCCATTCCTAAAATCCTACCTCTGCGAGAATTTAAATCCCCCATAACATCCCCCATATATTCTTCAGGAGTAACAACCTCAATTTTAAAAATAGGCTCCAAAAGAACCGGACTTGCTTTTTTCATTCCATCCTTAAAAGCCATTGAAGCAGCAATCTTAAAAGCGAGTTCAGAAGAATCTACGTCATGAAAAGAACCATCATAAACAGTAACCTTTACATCTTCAACGGGATAATTAGCCAAAATTCCTCCACTCATAGCTTCAATAACCCCTTTTTCTATCCCTGGGATATATTCTCTTGGAATTGCACCCCCCGTAATAGCATTTACAAACTCAAACCCCTCACCTCGCTGCAACGGCTCAACTCGCAACCAAACATGCCCATATTGGCCTCTTCCTCCAGATTGACGTATAAATTTTCCTTCTGATTCAACATTACGCTGAATAGTTTCTTTATAAGCAACCTGAGGTTTACCAACATTTGCCTCAACCTTATGTTCCCGAAGAAGTCTATCAACAATAATCTCTAAATGTAGCTCTCCCATTCCAGAAATAACTGTTTGACCAGTATCATTATCAAAAGAAAATTTAAATGATGGATCCTCTTGCATTAATTTTTTTAAAGCGAGAGTCATCTTTTCATAATCACCTTTACCCTTTGGCTCTATTGCAACACTGACTACCGGATCAGGAAAATCAATAGACTCTAAAAGAATTGGTTGTGATTGATCACACAAAGTATCACCTGTTGTCACATCCTTAACCCCAACTATTGCAACAATATCACCAGCAGATGCGGTTTTTAATTCTTCTCTTTTATTTGAATGCATTTTTAAAATTCGACTTACTCTCTCTTTTTTATCCTTAGCAGCATTATAAACATAAGAACCTGCATCTAACCTGCCGGAATAAATACGAGCAAAAGCTAAAGACCCAACAAAAGGATCTGTTACTATTTTAAAAGCCAAAGCACAAAAAGGCCCTTCTACGTCTGCAGGTCTTTTTTCAATCTCTTTTGTATTAGGATTTTCTCCCTCAACTGAAAGAACTTCTAATGGGGACGGTAAATAATCAACAACTGCATCCAAGAGCAATTGAACTCCTTTATTTTTAAAAGCAGAACCACAAAAAACCGGAGTTATTTTTTGCAATAAAACCCCTTTTCTTATTGCGGCTTTAATCTCATCAACTGATATCTCTTTACCATCCAAATATTTTTCTGCCAACTCATCACTAAAATCACAAGCCCTCTCCACAATAGCTTCATACATCTGATTCATTTTTTCTTGATACTCAGATGGTACATCAAGAAATTCTACATTTGCACCCATTGATTCTTCATCGAAAACAACCATTTTTTTCGATATTACATCTATAATTGATTTAAAATTTTCAGATTCACCAACAGGAATTTGCATAGCTAGAGGATTACCACGCAGTTTTACATCAATATCTTTAACTACACTAAAATAATCAGCCCCTACTCTATCTAATTTATTAACAAAAGCTATTCTTGGAACCTTATATCGATCAGCTTGACGCCAAACAGTTTCCGACTGAGGCTCAACACCACCAACCCCACAAAACACTGCAACACTTCCATCTAAAACCCGCAATGATCGCTCAACTTCAATTGTAAAATCTACGTGACCAGGAGTATCAATAATATTTATATGATGATCTCGCCAAAAACAAGTCGTTGCCGCTGAAGTAATTGTTATACCACGTTCTTGTTCCTGCTCCATCCAATCCATTATTGCCGCACCTTCATGCACCTCACCTATCTTGTGAGATACACCAGTATAAAACAAAACTCGCTCAGTAACAGTTGTCTTGCCGGCATCAATGTGTGCCATAATTCCTATATTACGATATTTTTTCAGATGTTTATTTTTTCCTTCATTCATCTTGCTTTACCTCTATTTTCTACTACCAAGCATAATGTGAAAATGCTCTATTAGCCTCAGCCATTCGATGTACATCACTTCTTTTTTTAACGGCATTACCTCGTCCTTCAACAGCCTCCAAAATTTCATGCGCCAACCTTTTTCCCATAGTCTTATCTGAACGACTCTCAGCAGCTCCAATTAACCATCTTAAAGCCAAAGCCAAAGCTCTTCTTGAACGAACTTCTGTAGGTATTTGATATACGCCACCTCCAACTCTTCTAGATCTTACTTCAACGGAAGGTCTAATTTGGCTCAAGGCTTTTTCAAAAAGATAATAAGCTTTTTTATCATCATTTTCAGATTTACTCTTTAATATATCAAAAGCTTCATAAACTATATTTCGAGCTACATCTTTTTTGCCACGCTCCATAATCATATTTATAAGCTTTTGAACAACAGGAGAATTAAATCTTAAATCTACCCCAATCTCACGTATCATTCCAACAGATTTTCGTCTAGGCATTAACTACCTTTCTTTTTTTTAGCACCATAAAGAGACCGTGCCTGTGCTCGCCCCTCAACACCTGCAGCATCCAATGTCCCTCTAATAATATGATATTTCACCCCAGGTAAATCTTTTACTCTTCCACCCCTAACCAAAACAATAGAGTGCTCTTGAAGATTATGTCCTTCACCTGGGATATATGCAGTTACTTCTTTTCCAGTTGTCAATTTAACACGAGCAACTTTTCGTAAAGCCGAATTTGGCTTTTTAGGCGTTACAGTATAAACCCTGAGACAAACACCTCGCCTTTGAGGACAATTTTTCAAAGCTAACGATGTTGATTTTTGTATTCCTTCTCTTCTTTTAGAGCGTACTAACTGATTTATAGTTGGCATATCTAGCTACCTTAAAATTACAATATATTAAAAACGTTTAAACCAAAGCTTGCTCTTGCTCAAAAAGCAAATCAAGCTTAAAAACCACCATTAATCAAATAAATTAGGAAAAATTTCAGATTCATAAGTGAACCTTGGTATCGATAATTTTATAGTTTTTTAAACTTTTTTCAAGTAAAATTCTTCAAATAATGCGCCGATATTCAGTTTCTCGAAAAAATAATCTAATTAAAAAAGAAAAATCTTTTGTATTCAAAGATATTATCTTTTGATAATCTTTATGCTTAATATTCTTTAGTATATAATATTAATAAAATTAAAGAATCTAATTTTTGCTTATTAATAGAAAGGTTTTTTTCAATGAATTTCAATGCTCTTTCAATAATGTTTAATACCAAGTTTTTACCTTTAATTTACGCAATTATAGGTTTTGGACTCTTGATTATGATTCATGAATTTGGTCATTTCATATTCTGTAAAATTTTTAATATTTATACTCCAACATTTTCTATTGGCATGGGTCCTAAAATTATAGAAAAAAAAATAGGTACAACAAGATTTCAAATAGCCGCTCTGCCTATAGGTGGTTATGTAGAAATAGCAGGACAATCTGAGCCTGGTCAAGGAAAACAAGAATATGCACATATGCAAGGAGAAAAATCTTTTGCAAATAAATCGTATTGGAAAAAAGCTTTAGTGATTTGTGGCGGAATCATTTTTAATATAATTTTTGCTTATTTAGTTTATTCAATCTTATTCTTTATAGGAATTCCTAAACAGAAATCTGAAGTATTTTTTTCCAAAAAAATTGATCCTGTAATAACAGAATCTTTTGATATTAAAGCTGAAGATAAAATTGTAAGTATCAATACTGAAGATTTAAGCAATGATCCCAAAAAATTAATATCTCAATTACAAAATCAATTTTTACAACCCTTATCAAAAAATTCAAAGACTCAACAAATAAAGTTAGAAATAATGAGAAATGATCACAAAATTTTTGTTGATATCAACACACAAGATGAAAAAATAAATAACAAAATTTTAAATTCTATCCAATTAAAATCCTCACCAATTGAAGGTGAATATGAGAAATACTCATTTTTCGGTTCAATAATTCAAGGAATAAAAGTCACAAATCAATGGATATATCAAATTTTATATAGTTTTAAATATCTAATTTCTCAAAGAAGCCTAAAAGGTGCCGGTGGACCTATAATGATACTTTCAAAAACTTTCGAAACTGCACAAAAAGGAATAATTCCATTATTTATTTTTCTTGCTTTTATTAGTATTAATTTAGCAATTATAAATCTTTTACCAATAGGAGCTCTTGATGGAGGACAACTCTTATTTATAACAATAGAAGCTATAATTCGACGTCCAATTCCTGAGATTATAAAAATGACAATAAATATAGCATCTTTAGTTTTACTAATAAGTCTAATTATATACCTTTCGTACAAAGACTTATTATATTTAATTACTGGAAAAATTAGTTAAAAAAATGTTTTAAATTTTAATTACTTTTAGATCAAGTACCACATATCAGGATTTTCAATATAATGCTGAATAACTTGTCTATTAAAATTATGACCAGTTTTTTGTGCAACAATAGAACCAATTAAATTTTTACCCAATAAAGCTAAATCTCCAAATAAATCCAAAAGCTTATGTCTAATAAATTCATTTTCAAATCTTTTATCATTTAAAAACTCTTCTTCTCCAATAACAACTGTATTACCAAGTGTTGTTCCTTTTGCAAGTCCATGTCTTCTTAAAAAAGGTAATTGTTCTAAAAAACCAAACGTTCTTGCAGAGGCAAGATAACCTGAAAAATATTCATTATCCAATACACCATACAAATTATCTTTTTGTACCAAAGGATGTTTAAAATCTGCAAAATATTTAAAATATAAATTTTTGTCATAAGAGCATGATTCTTCAAAATATTCAGCCGGCTTTATTGTAATAAATCTACCATTTTTTTGTTCTTCAAAATTAAGTTCTTTTTTTGGAGTTAAAAAATTTTTTTTAATATTTTGTTCTAAAATTCCCGCTTGTTCAATCGCACAAACAAAAGGCAATGCACTACCATCTAATATTGGAACTTCTAATCCTTGTACCTCAATAATCAAATTATCAATGGAAAATGCACTAATCGAAGCCATTAAATGTTCAACAGTACTAACAATAAATTCTTTATTTCTAATAACTGATGCATGCATAGCATTTTCGGGAATAACTTGACCTAAAACAATTTTTTCCATAGGAAATCGAGGACTTATAAATACAATTCCTGTATTTTCAGAAGCTGGTTTTAAGGTAACAAGAGATTCCGCTCCAAAATGAACCCCAATCCCCTGAAATGAAACTTCTTTTTGTATAGTTCTTTGATTCATATTAATTACAACCTACAAATAATATTGTTTTCCCATTTTTGACAATATTTGACAAATACATTTTAACACGAACTACACAATTTAAACATTCAAGTAATTATTAGATCCAATAACAATGATCGCTTTAAACTATCTATCAAACCAAAATCTAAAAACCCTCAAAATATCAAAAATTGATTGATCACCTGAATTAGAGCTTATATTTGTTGTAGAAATTACATCTTGATTTACTGGCATTTGTTGTTCATTTTCCAAGCTAAGACTAAGAGCCTTCGCTAACTCTATTTCCTCTTCTTCAGCTTTTTCCCCTTCTTGTCGTCGCTGTTCATCTTGCAAACTAAGCTCAATAGCTCTTTCATAATTTTTTTCTTCTTCGCTAGTTGTTGTAGCTATAGAATTATTTAAATATGATTGAGTCGTAGTCGTTGCAGTTGAATCATTTCCATGATCTTCTTGTAATTTTTGTCTTTTTCGATCAGATTGACCATCTTTTACAGGCTCAAAAATTACAAGTTCACCGAATTGCTTACAAACAGGACAACCTTTTTTATAATTTTTATTTTTTTCTTCAGGATTTGTATCAATAAATACTGTCGTATCATCAACAGATATTTCTTCTTGGTAAGAAAATTTATCTGTTAACCACTTGTCTAAACAATCTTGGTGAAATTTTTTTGTGCAAGTGCAATTTTCTATCTTTGCATAATTTTCATTTACAGGTATTTCTTCAAAACAAATATAACACTGCCTATCTTCACTTTGTGGTTGTCTAAACTGCTCAAACTTTCTTTTATTTTTGTGCATTGCATATGAGCTTAAAAATACAACTCCTATCGCAAATAAACTTAATATTATTTTTTTCATTTTCTTCACAATAATTCCAAATTAAATATATAAAACCAAATTTTTTATAAAAAACCAAGATCTCACTTAATCGAGCAACTTGTTCACATTGTTGATTATTAATTACTTAGGTTAAAACCACCCTCTAAACTTATTGCATATTCTGCATCCCCTCTTTCTTATTCTCTTCTTAATTCTTCCTCTGTAACTTGCGCTAACAAATCATCATTTGATGTATCCATTTCCATTTCCAATTCAATGGGACGGAATCCGAACAAAATCATGATATTATTAATTTTTTCTAAAAGATTTTTGTGGGTATTGTTAGTAACATCTACTGTTCTGCATTTTTGCGAAATAAGTGGAACTAACTCAGTAAGCATACTTGCTATTTGTTCTGGTTTACTGTCAAGGTTTAATGGAAATTGAATTTCATTTAATTTTTCTAAAACCCAATCAACCGAAACTGAGTTTTCAGCTTTTAAACCAATTAATAATAAGTTTAATTTCATATATGATTCAAATAAGGTTTTTTTGTTTATTAAGGTACTTAAAAAAGAACTTTCATTTTCAAGAAAATCAGCAAAAGATGAAATAATTTCGTCTATAAAATTGCGAAAAACAACCACTATTCCCTGGTCAATTATTTTTAATTCAAAAAAAGAATTAACATAATCACAAATTAATTTTTTCAATAATTCATAAACTTCTTCAAATGATTTCTCAAGCAGTTTTTTCTCATTTTTCATGCAACTAGATTTGTATTTTATAACATATTTTTGAAAAAAATCGTTAAATAATTTCTTTATTTCTTCTATTTCATTGATATTAAAACTTTTTATTTTTATTTGTATATTTTCAACATCATTATCAAATTGTTTTTTTGTTTTTTCTTTGGCATCTGCTAATTCACGTTCTTCCCGAAGTTTTTTCTCTTGTTCTAATTCTTTTGGATTCCTTGCTCTTCTTTCTCTTGCCAATTGTGCAAGTAAAGCGTTTTGGGGAGAAATCGTTTGCTTTTCTTTGGCATATTGCCCTTTTTGCAATTCTTCCTGATTACTTATTCCTTCATATGTAGTTTGTGTAGACGTAATATATTTATCATTTTCCAAGATATCATTATAACAATAAGTCTTAGTGTGATTAAATTCATCAAAATATTTTCTCTTTTTATTGCTTCCAGTATTTTTTATTTCATCATCCGAAAATTCAGCATCAAAATATTTTCTTTTTTTATTACTTCTAATAGCTTCTATTTTATCACCCGATATTTCTTTACATTTGCCTGTTATTTTTCCTTTGTCGTGCATACTAAACAATGTAGAAGCATAAGCTGAAAATAAAAAAATTAAAAAAACATTTATGTTTTTTTTCATAATAATATCCCCCACAAATTATTTAAAAATTATTTACTATATTTTAAAATTATCTTTTACATTTATCCTTAAAATAAGAATTATTATTAAGATTACATAAATTACAAATAGGAACAAACGCATCTTGTATTCTTGATAAAAAAATGTTAAGTTTCACTAAAAAATAGGAAAAATAACTAAAATTTATCCCAAAAACCTACATAAAAAAGCCACCGGTAAGTTCGGTGGCTCAAACACATTGATTTTTTAATTTTTTTACTTTTTTGAAGAAAAAGTAGCTATTTGCGCCGTATGAGGATGCTCATTTCCTGAATAAATCTTCAATTTTTTAATCATACCTCTACTTAGCTTATTTTTTGGAAGCATCCCCTTAACTGCATATTTAAACAACAATGTTGGATCTTTTTGGAAAACCTCTGTAGCAGAGCGTTCTTTAAGTCCACTTTTCCATCCAGAATATGAACGATAAATTTTATCTTCCCACTTGTTCCCAGTTAAAATTATTTTTTCACAATTCGTTACAATAACATAATCACCGGAATCTGCGTGGGGTGTATATTCTGGTTTATCTTTTCCTCTTAAAATATCTGCAACTTTACTTGCCAACCTACCTAAAATTTGGTCCGATGCATCTATCACATGCCATTGTGACTTTTTATTTTCTTTTTTGATGAAAAAACTTTTATTCATATCCATAACTATAAAATCCTTTTGTTGCTTTATTCATTGAAAACTATAATAATATTTTTATAAACGCTTGCTATTATAAATAATAGCTTTGATTTTAAATTAAAAATACAAGCTGGTCAAACAGCAAAATATAGGTTTCTAACTTTTTTTAGCCAAAATAGCCCTTATAAATTCATTAAATAATGGATGCGGTTTTAAAGGTGTAGATAAAAATTCTGGATGAAATTGACATCCAAGCATAAATGGATGATTTTTTAACTCCGATATTTCAACTAAATCTTTCTTTTTGTAAATACCTGAAAACACAACCCCTGATTTTTCAAAAGTTTTTTTATATGCATTATTAAATTCATATCTATGCCTATGACGTTCCCAAACCTCTTTTTTCTTATATGCTTTATAAGCTAAAGTTTCCGGAATAATTGTACATGGAAATTTCCCTAAACGCATCGTTCCACCTTTTTTAACAATTTCTGCTTGTTCTTCTAGCAACGAAATAATTGGATTTTTCGTTGATTTATTAAATTCGGTACTTGATGCATCTGTTATTTTTAAAACTGATTGTGCATATTCTATAAGCATTACTTGCATTCCCAAACAAAGACCTAAGTATGGTATCTTATTCTCTCTTGCATATTTTGCAGCTAAAATTTTACCAACAATTCCACGTTTATCGAAACCTCCCGGAATAATTAAACCCTGAAGTTTTTTGACTTGTTCATAAATATCTGTACCTTTTTTTAAGTTTTCTTTTTCTATTTTTTGTGCATCAATAACTTGTATATCTACATCATAACCATTTGCATAACATGCAGATTCCAACGCTTTAATAACACTTAAATATGGATCATTACTTCCAACATATTTCGCAATCAAACCAATAGTTATTTTTTCTTTCTCTTTCTCAATTTTTTTTATTAATTTTTTCCATTTAGACAAATCCGCTTTTTTACTTTTTTTAATACTAAACCAATTTTGAATTCTTTTATTAACATCTTGTTGTTGCAAATCTAAAAATAATTTATAAACAGGCTCCCATGTTAATGATTCAAATATTAAATCTTTGTGAACACCACACATAATAGAAAGTTTCTCTTTAGATTTTTCTCCAACCTTTCTATCACTTCTCAAAAATAAAGAATCCGGCATCAAACCTGCTTTTTTTAATAAAATGACACTGTGCTGTGTTGGTTTGGTTTTTAACTCATTAGCCCAACTTAAAAAAGGAACTAAACTTAAATGACATAACATTAATTGCCTATCAGCAAGGTCCATTTTTAATTGACGAACAGCCTCAAGAAAAGCTATTCCTTCCATATCTCCAACCGTTCCGCCAATTTCAACAAGCACAAAATCAACATTCTTGTCAATTGCAAAATTCAATAACCTATTTTTAATAGCATCAACAACATGAGGAACAAATTGAATATCTTTTCCTAAATACTTTCCTTCTCGTTCTCCATCTAAAATTTCTTTAAAAATTTGTCCAGAGGAAACAGAAGAAGTTTTATCAAGATGTATATTTAAAAATCTTTCATAATGGCCCAAATCTAAATCAGTTTCAGCACCATCATCTGTAACAAATACCTCGCCATGTACTAACGGAGACATTGTACCTGGATCAACATTTAAATAAGGATCCCATTTAACAACAGATACAGAATAACCAGAGTTTTTTAATAAAACACCGATTGAAGAAACCAAAACCCCTTTACCTAACGAAGAACAAACTCCCCCGGTAATTACAACAAATCTCGTCTTTTTTTTAATAACTTTCCTTAAAAGTTCATCTTTTTGCATAAAAACATCCAAATTTTAAAATTAAAATAAACAAAAAGTGATAATCCCTCACCAAAATCGCCGGATCACAAATAAATTTAAATATCTTTATTGATTCAATCTAACACATTTTCAAAATAAAAATAATGCAATATTCTGTTTATTTTATTCCAATTCTTCTATCATCAATTGTTCCACTTCTTCAGCTTTTCTTGGCAATTGATAACTTAAACAAACAACCCCATCATCTGTCATCAAATAATTATCTTCTATTCTTACTCCTAAATTTTCTTGTGGAATATAAATTCCAGGCTCAATAGTAAAAATATCACCTGCAGATAATGGATATATATTATCGCCAACATCATGCACATCTAAACCTAAAAAATGTCCTATTCCATGTGTAAAGTATTTGGCATAACCCATTTTTTCCAAAAATGTTAAAGCTAAATGTTGTAAAGACTTATCTGGATATTGTGAATTATTCAAATACATTCCAGGTTTTGCTATAGTTTCAATATAAACTTGAGTTTGTAAAACAATATTATAAACTTCAAGCTGTCTTTTATTAAATCTACCATTAACAGGATAAGTTCTTGTAAGATCAGCTGCATAATAAGCATATTGAGCTCCTACATCGACAACTAACAATTCATTGGATAATAATTCCTTATCTTTTTTAGTATAATGCAAAACTGTTGTATTTTTTCCACTAGCGATAATGCTTGGAAATGCTGGTCCATTAGCTCCAATTTGAGTAAAAACAGATTCAACTACAGCTTGAACTTCATGCTCTATTCTACCTGGCATTATAATTTTGCTTGCCGCCTGATGAGCCAACGATGTTATCTGAACAGCTTTATAAATCAAATCAATTTCATATTCACTTTTAAATCTTCTTAAATAATGAACCAAAGGCGCTAAATCATTAGTAATATTTTCAAGTTGAGCAAACAAATCCAATAAATTCTTATAAATATTAATTTGCGAAAAATATCTTGCCCCCATACCATCAAGCAATGTAAAAACCTCAATATTTGTATCAATCGAATTTTGCAAAAAGAGGTGTAAATCATTTAAAAAATTTGCATACTTATCCCTCGTAAAAACTGGACTAAAAAAGTAGCTATTACAAGATTTGCCTAGTTGTTTTATTTTTGTAACCCCAATTTTTGTAGCTAAGCTTTCTTTAGGTTCTTGATCTGATAAAAAAGTAGTAGTCCATCTCTCTCTAACCCCGCCATAATTAGGTAAATATAATTCTTGCCTCCCATCAAAATACATACAAAAAATAGCACCCGGCTCTGTAATACCAGTTAAATAATAAAATGAACTTTCTTGTCTAAATAAATGTCTTTGTGTTTCAAAATCAGCAAACAAAATAACTAATCCTTTTTTTAAATCAGGATATTCTTGTTTTAAAAAATTAATTACCTGTTTTCTACGATTCTTAAATAATGAATAATCAAGTCTAGGAACAAAAGCCATACACTCCTTTCAATTATTGTAAATTACCGGCCGTTTAAATTTTCTAGCAAAAGATCCTAACGATTCTAATCTAACAAATAAAGTAAACGCTCTTTCACTTTTCCAATTCCCATATTGTCTATAGTTTTTTTCTTCAAAACCAACAGATATCCCCCAACAATGACCTTGATAATCAAATCTAATTCTATGAATTAATGGTTTTAAACCTTCAAATGGTAATAATTTACAATCTTTATCAGAATAAAATTGTCCATCATAAGAAATTGTCAGGTGTTTAAAAGTAGGGACTGTAATACCTAGTGTAATAAAATGAGGTAAATCAGAATATAATTCTCTAACTTCTTGTAATTTTCTGTTTTGATAAATAGTTGAAAGATAAAAATCAAATTGCCCTAATTTAAAACTGCAATTTATCTCAGACTGAATTAATCTAAAACTTTTCCAATCATATTCTTGAGCTATAGATACATTTAATGGATCACAAAAAACTCCCAATTCTACATTTAATGGAAATAGATTTTTTTCACTTGGACTACGATATAACGAAAAAATATCTGATCGAGAATAAAAATCATAAGCCTGCTTAATATTTAAATCAATTTGAATATCTTCAATATAAAAATTATTTCTTAATAAAAATGAAAGTCTATTTTTAGGATAATGTCTATCCCATTTATCAGAATAATTCCAATGATCCTGTTTAAATTTTGGTAAAAACTCCCATTTAAAACTCGGCTGAAAATATAAAAATGAATTTTGTATATCACTTACAAACAAAAATTCTGGCCAATTCCATTCAATTCCATTTTCAAAAAAAATTCGATATGCTCCCTTGGAAAATAAATCACCTTCAATAACATTTTTTTTTGCTTTAATTGAAGGATTTTTCAAATGAGTAGTTGCTTGCAAGGTAGGATTTAAAAAAAATCTTAAAATATTTCCTTGAAACTTTGCTAAAGCTTCAAGTTGTGCCAAATATAAAAAACGAACATTATCTGCTTTTAATAATCCAATAAGTTCAGTTTCTTTAATAACTTTAGAATTGATATAAAAACTTTCTAATTTATTTTTTCTTGAAAAAATTTGATCTAAAAAAACATCATGTCTGAATGAAAAAATATTAAAAAATTTTTGATAAATTGTATTAATCTCTAAATGAGGTAGTTTATATACCTCAACTTCATCTTCTACTTCTCTTTTTTTAGAAAAAATGTTTTGTTGTTTATTTTCTAAAAAATCTTCAGTAAATAATTTAGAAATCTCCTTATACTCCGAAGTAGTTATAGGCAAAAAACGTCTTCTACGAGTTTTACTTCCATCAAAAATCAAATTTAAAACATTTTTTTTAAAATTTGATCTTAAAATCCAAGAATTATAAAAAGTATCATCAACTTCTTGAGTATTATCAAAAAATAAATATCCAATTTTTTTATCAGTACCAAAATCCAAACGCAATAAACTATCAATTTCAGTCTTCAATGGCGTTTTTATTTGCCAAAAATCTTTTCCTTGTATCCAATATCTTGTATAAGTTGTTTGTAAAATCGTATCACTTCTTTTAACAAAAGCATTTTTTTCTACTGCGTAACTTGAATTAATCACAGTAAAAGATTCTGGTTTTCGTGCCCATCTAAATTCATCAAAAAAAGCTATTCCCTTTTTTTCTCTCCAATCAATTCCAATTGTAGTATCACACCGCCGAAAAATTGACCAATAAAATTCCTCTTTTAAGCCAAATCCTAAATCATCATCATATGAAAATTTGGGCAATAAAAATCCTGATTTAGATCTATTTTGAATAGGTAAAGCCATAAAAGGAATTGCAAAAAAAGGAATCTTTCCCATCATGAAAAGAGCACCGGTAACTTGAATAACATAGTTATGATTCAATTCAGCTTTTCTTGCAACAATAGACCAATGAGGGGAAACAGCATCACATGGCGTATAAAGAATATCCTCCATTTTCCAGCGATTTTCACCTAACTTTTCAGCCCGACTAGATCTTACATAACCTTCTGCAAATTGAATTCGAATATTATCGGCATAACCTGTTTTATTATCAAGATTTAAAAAAAATCTATCTGCTAAAATTAAAAAATCTTTATTTTGAATAATTACACTTCCACATTCTTTTTTGCTTGCAATCAATGTTTGTTGCTTCTTATCAATCTCCACACAATCTGCCCATAAATGAATTTTGTTATCAACAAGAACCTCAACATCTCCTTGTAATAAAACTTTATTAAAATCCTCTATCCGTTGTTTGATACTATTCACTCTTATTACATTTACAGATTCAACAAAATCGCGCACAAAACTTTTTAATGTTATTAATATTGAAAAATTAAATAAAATAATAATTAAAAGATTTTTTTTTTGTGAAAACTGCATCAAATTTCAACTGCTAAAAAGGTCTTCTACCCGATAAAGCCTTATGAATTGTAATGCGATCCATATATTCTAAGCTTGAGCCGGTAGGAACACCACTTGCCAATTTAGATATCGAGAGTTTAAAATTCAAATCTGATAATTTACAAGCTATATAGCTCGAAGTTGCTTCACCTTCTGGTGTTGGATTGGTTGCAAAAATTATTTCCTGTGTAGTTTTGTCTATTCTTTTAAATAACGATTCAATATTTAAATCATCAGGGCCAATTCCTTCTAAGGGACACAATGTCCCACCCAATACATGATAAATACCCTGATAATCACCTATTTTTTCTATTGCAAAAAGATCATGCCATGTTTCAACAACACAAATAATTGATTTATCTCTTTTATCAGATCCACAAATAGAACAAATGCCATCCAATGATTCCGTAAAGTTATAACAACGCAAACAAGTTTTTATATTTTTTTTTGCTTGCATCAAAGTATCGCAAAATTTATGCGTTTCTTCAGCATCCTGAGTTAAAAAATAAATTGCAACTTTATACAAATTTTTTGATGCCAAAAAAGGCACTTTTTGCAATTTACGAACTAATCTTTGAAACGAAGGCAATTTTTGAAACATAATTATTTATAAATCATTTTTTTTAAATAATCTTCACTAATCATTAATAAATTATTCATTAACCAATAAAGAACTAAACCCGCAGGAAATCCAGTAAATATATAAGTCATTATAACTGGCAAGAAAAACATCATTACTTTTTGTCTAGCATCAATCATAGGAGTTAATAATTGTTGCCAAATCATTGAACCACCCATTAAAATAGGTAAAACATAATAAGGATCTTTTGAAGATAAATCTGTTATCCAACCAATAAACGGTGCTTGATATAAATCAAGGTAACCATTTAAAATTCTATATAAAGCAAATAAAATTGGCATCTGAATTAAAAAAGGCAAACATCCAAAAAAAGGAGTTGTGGGAGAAAGATTGTGATCTTTATGAAATTTCATAATTTCAGCTTGTTGTAATTTCAAATCATTTTTATACTTCATTCGAATTCGATTGATTGTTGGTTGATATCGTTGATATTCATCAATCTTTTTCTTACTAGTAATAGACAAAGGCAAAAAAGGCATCTTTATTAAAATGGTAAGTAAAATAATTGCAAATCCAAAATTTCCTAAAAAAGAATAGATCCATTCTAATAATTTTAAAAGCAATTTACACAACCAAGATAACCAGCCAAAATATAATAGCCCTTCTAAACGTGGATCTACTGCAGTCAAATCATCAATTAATTTAGGACCAACATAAAAAGATATATTCCAACTACTTTTTTGAGATATTACAGGACCTTGCAATACCGGATAAATTTTTTTATTCGCAAACTTGAAAAAAGCTCTTTGTACAAATGAATTAGGATCTTTTTCAAGACAATGTGCAAAATATTTATCCTCTGCTCCAAAAATTGATGGCATAACCCATGCTTGATCAAGCTCCTTTTCGTATACTTTTCTAACAGATTCTCCACTAACATCCATCGTAAAACCTTCTAATTTATCATCAGATATCTCTGCAACAATTGGTGCAGGAAAAAATAATCTAGGCTGAATAGATTTTATCTCTTTAGATTTAGGTTCAAAAACAAGCTCTAAATCTATTTTATAAATCTTTTTATGTACTTTATAAATTTTGTTTATAATCCAATCAGAAGTTACAGCTTCAAATGTAATGTAATGAGAATCTTCTAGCTCTTTTGTTTCTTTAAAATTATAAAAATATGGAGTTTTTTCATCTAAAGCTAATAAAAATGCTGAATCTTCACGTTCATAAAAATTTTTATGATGAATTGTTCTTAGTGGAACGTCTTTTTTTCCTAAATGCTTTTTAAAATCAACAGTTGATATAACACCTCCATAATTAGAAAAAGAAATTTCATATAAATCTGTATCTATTTTTTTAATTTCTTCTTTTTGTGAAATTTTTTTATCAACAAAATCAATCTCTGTATTTATTGGTTGTGCTAGGTCCTGAGCTGTTGGAACTTTATACGATTGTCCTGGTCTTACATCGACAGGAACAGTAGTTTTGTTTTTATGATCTGGAGTATTAAAATAATGAAAAATCATCAATGTAGCGATGGTGAGACCCATTGCAAAAAGTAACTTTCTATCCATACTAATTAAAATCCTCAGTTAAAAAATATTTTACTAAAACTAGAACTATAAATAATTAAAAATGTTATTTTTTATATAAAACAAAATTTTAACAAAGATTATATTTTATAGCTAGCGGTTAAAAAACAGTATCTTAGCAACAAAAATACTCATTTTATGAAAATTTGAAAGAATTTATGTATGCACAAAAAAAAATTCGAAAAATATTAATAGCAAATCGCGGCGAAATTGTTTCAAGAATTAATTTCAGTTGTCAAAAAAATGATATTCAAACGATATCTATTTATAGCCAAGAAGATCAATATATGCCATATATATTTGCAACAAATCAAAATCACAAATTATCTTTATGTGGAAATTCAGCTTATTTAAACCAAGAAGAAATTATAAATATTGCTTTAAAAACAAAAGCCGATGCCATTCATCCAGGATATGGTTTTTTATCTGAAAATTCACAATTTGCTCAAATGGTTGTAGATGCAAATTTAATTTGGATTGGACCAGATCCTGAAACTATCAAATTAATGGGTAACAAATCTAATGCACGTGAAACAATGAAAAAATCAAACATACCCATCATTCCAGGACTACATTTTTTAAGATCTGAAAAAAATAAAGCAAAAAAATATGCTCAAAAAATCGGATATCCAATAATTTTAAAAGATCCTTTAGGTGGTGGAGGAAAAGCAATAAAAAAAATAGGAACCCCTGAAGAATTTGAATATTCATTTGATTCAATTTTTGAGCAAACTCAAAAAATGACTCAATCAAATTTTATTTTAATAGAAAAACACATTAAAAATGGACGCCATATTGAAATACAAATAGCTGGAGACGGGAAAAATTATATTCATCTGCATGAAAGAGAATGTTCTATTCAACGTCGCCATCAAAAAATTATAGAAGAAGCGCCATGTAATTTTTTAAATAAAAAAATTCTTGCAAAAATGTATGAAACTGCACTAATTGCCGCTAAAGCCGTCAAATATAAAAATATAGGTACAGTTGAATTTATAGTAACCCAAAATCAGGATTTTTATTTTTTAGAAATGAATACACGCCTACAAGTAGAACATAGCGTTACAGAATTTACAACAAATGTCGATCTTGTTGATCTCCAAATTCATATAGCACAAAAAAATATGCTCCCATTAAAACAAAAAGATATAAAACAAAAAAATCATGCAATTGAATGCAGAATCTATAGTGAAGATCCTCAAAATAATTTCTTACCCACAACAGGAACAATAAACAACCTACAATTTCCTGAAATTTTCTTCTTAAGACATGACCACAATCTTGAAATAAATCAAGAAATAACTTCATTTTTTGATCCAATGATATCAAAACTTACATGTTGGGGGAAAAATCGAAAAGAGGCTATAAAAAATATGCTAATAGCTCTTTCAAAATTTAAAATTGACGGAATAAAAAATAATATAGATTTTTTAAAATCAATATTGAAAACTAAAGAATTTTATAAAGGTAAAATACATACACAAATACTAAAAGATCTTAAATATTATAATAAAGTAATCGCACAACAAAATACAAATATGAACAATGATGATAATTTTGAAAATCAAATAGCAATAATAGCAGCACATTTATTTTCTGAACAAAAATCGAAACACCAAAAGTTTTTGTTTCAAGAAAAGCATACTTATCACTGGAGAAAACAGAGATGGAAATAAAAAAGTATTCTTTAAATAATTCAATAAATACCGCACAAACAGTTTCAAAAAAAAATAATGCTTATAAAATTAAAATTAATAATGAATTAATTTCTGTAAATATTAATAAAATTGATTTAAATAATCAGATTTTATTCTTTTCGATTAATCAAGAAATATATAAAGCTAATATTTTAACTTACAATAAAAATTTAATTTTATTATATGTTCATAATTTAAATAAAGTTTTTAATATTAAACAAAACAATTTCAATCAATCGAATTTAAAAACTACAACTCAAATCTCTCTTCAAGAAAGCTTGAAAAGTCCTTTAGCAGGTAAAGTAATAAAGATACATCCAAAAGAAAATCAATTTGTTTTAAAAAATCAGCCACTTGTAATCATAGAATCTATGAAAATGGAAAATGAGATCTTAGCCCCACATGATACATTTATAAAAAATATTCAAATTATAGAATCAGATTTGGTAAAACAAAATCAAATTCTTATGAAATTTGAAAATAAACCGTAATTAAAAACTACGGTTCAAAAAATAAAAGGAGATGCAATGTTTCATAATATAAAAAAACATATGAATAGAAAAAAATTTCGCATTGGAGATCTTTCCGAAAAATTACAAGTAAAAAAATTTGTAATCCGTTTTTGGGAAAAAGAATTTGAATTAAAATCAGATCGATCCGAAGGGGGACAAAGATTTTACACACAAAAAGATCTCCAGATTTTCTCTGCCATTAAAGAATTATTATATGAAAAAAAATATACAATTCCAGGTGCGAAAAAAGAATTACTCCATTTTTTAAATGAAAAAAGCAACACTAATAAAGAAATCGTAAAAACATCGAATATGAATTCAATTCAACCAGCACATAAAGAAAATTACTCTAAAGATATAGAAAATAAAAAGCGAATCCCAGAAAAATTTTTTAAAGAACTTAAAGCTTTAAAACAAAAATTAATCAATTTTAAGAAACAACTAGATTAACTTTTAATTCATACTTTTTTCATATTTCTTCTAGCCAACATAGGTTATCTTATTTAAACTTTCATTTATTATTTAATACAAACTCGATAATTGTTTTGCAGTGAAATAAACTGCACATCCGCTCACCCTAAAGTGATTTTGCACATACCATATCCTTGGATACATCCGTCTTTGCTAAAGCTATGACAGACAAGCTGCGCAAAGCATCACACTCGAGATGATCCTTCGATACGATTTTGCAAAAGCAAAATTACTTAGAATAAACAGTGAAAGAATATTGATGGAATTAAAAGATCAATTAAATGGTTTTTTATTTATTAATAAACCTAAAGGTATTAGTTCCTACGATTGTATTAGATATATAAAAAAAATTATTAAAAAAAAAATTAAAATTGGACATACAGGCACGTTAGATAATTTTGCTCAAGGTTTGTTAATTTTATGTTTAGGTACCGCAACAAAATCAACTGATATTTTAATGAATTTAAACAAAGAATATATTGCAACAGCCAAACTAGGAGAGCTTACCGACACTTTAGATTACACCGGAAAAATTATAAAAACTCAAAATATTAATTTAATTTCTGAAAAAAATCTTGTAAAAGCAAGTAAAAAATTAGGATCCAACTATATACAAATTCCACCCGCTTATTGCGCATTAAAACATCAAGGTCTGCCTCTTTACAAATTAATACGTCAAAATAAACTAGCTGCTAAAAATATTGAAAATATAATTGAACAAAAAAAACGTCGAATCAAGATTTATTCAATTGAACTTATAAAATTTACTTCACCTTTTTTTAAAATCAAAACAATGGTAAGTAAAGGAACATATGTTCGTTCACTTATCAATGATATAGCACAACAAATTAATTTAAATGCATCCATATATGAATTAATAAGAACAAAAATTGGATCAATAAATTTAAGAAATGCTACACAATTAGATGATATCAATAATCTTAAAGATATAAAAACTAAATTAATTAAAATTGATCATATTAAACAAATATTATAAAAAAGGAAAAATATGAAACGTTTTTTTATGTATGGGGTTATAATATTTTTAACAGCTCAATGTAATGCAAAAATATATAAACAAAGCCTTTTAAATATGATTCTGTTTTCAGATTTAACTCAATTAGAAAAAACCCTAACAGATGAAATTGAACAAATAGAAAAAGAAATAAATAAAATTCAACAAAAATTTTTTATATTGTTTTCAAA
>WJIY01000031.1 GCA_014730005.1 Candidatus Babelota bacterium
TGGATTATCGATTTTATATTTAATTTTGATATCATCTTTTATGGCTTGAAACCATTTATTGTAGGGTATTGCTTGTTCCCATTTTTCATACTTAAACATTGAAACCCTTTTTTAATATTTATTTTCTAGCTCTAGAAAACCACTATCAATTTCTTGTTCTGGCTCTGTTTCCTGATAAAAATTAACATCATATATCAATCTAGCTTTATTAGGATTTGGATCTGAAATAGGATCAATTTCTTCCCATATTCTTGATTTGCCTTCTTTTAAACCAAAAAACAATTCTTTTATGATTTCATCTTCATTATATATAATACTACCAATTCTAAAGTATATTTTATCAATATCATATTTATCTTTGGTTTTATTTTTTATATACGCAATAAATTTTGAGATTAATTTATCACATATTTTTTCAGAAGGGTCAGGATAAAAATCTTTTAATACAAAAAAATTATCTAAAAATTTATATTTAATCACCCTATCTTGACGTAAAATCGTATTGATCAACTCAACAATTTCGTCTCTATCTTTTAAGTAATTAAAATTATAAATAAATATAGGATTACTTATTTTATATTTTTCCTCTATGTCTATTTCTATGCACTGAAGAAAATGTTCTCCAAAACTTGTTATATTCATATATATCCTTAATAAAAATCTCCAAATCCTTCTAGAATATTTAATTTTTCATCAACTATAATATGATAATTATAATAACGTTTAAATTTTGGTTTATCCAGACTCGAAGTATTATCAAATATGTGTACTTCAATATTCCAATGATTTGTGGGTTGCCTATATTTTCGACCTATTCTGTGTGCATATTTTCCAATATCCCTCCTCAAGATTAATTTATTACCATCACTTAATACAGTTTCCCATTGATGATCATGTCTTTGTACAAACTTAGCTTCTCTTAAAAGTTTTTGTAAAATTCCAGATTTTTCAATCTTTTTTTCAATTTTCGTAACTTTATTGGCAGCAGAAGCCAAATCTTTTTCTTGTTCAACTAAAGACGGATTTACTCTTAATATTTTAATAGCTTTTTGACTTATCTTTGGTCCAAATTTTTTAGCAAGCTGAGTATAAACCTTTAAACCATCAACAAACTTTTCTGCTATTAAAGCATTTTTTAGAATACCTTTAACAATCTGAAAATTTGCCGTTACAACTGAAGAAGAAACTTGTAAGCCTTTTTTAATACAAAGACCTTTTATTGAACTATAAACTATAATCTTTACTGTTTCTTCAAGACGTTTTCCTTTTGACAAACTTGAAATATGTTTATAGACTTCACTTCCCGCTGTAAAAACTGAAGCGATATTTGAAGCAAAAACGAGAGCACCTACGGGACTGCAAAAATTAACTGCTAAATTTAATCCACCGCAAAGAACAAGATCTTTAGAAAATTCACCCGGATTTTCTTTAAGTTCATTATAAAAAAGTTCTCCTCCACCAAGAATTCCTTTTGCTATGCAGATCAGAAAAGACGCTTCCTGACTATGTCCATTTTGATTAAATATTTCGGCAAGTTCACTAAAACCTTTAAGCGTTATACTTAAATTTTCTGCATTTACCGCCAATGTTGTTGTTTGAAATCGAATATAAAAAATAAAAACATATTTTTATACAAAGCCGATTGTTATTTCACCTTCATGATAAAATTCAATAACCCAGCCATCTTTTGGACAATAAATCCATGTATCAAAACTTACAGCAGTTATATCATCAATAACATTCAAAAGCTTTTTCATATCTGTTTTAATAGCTGGTAAGGATGCCTCATCCCATAAAATATATACTTCTTTTTTTCCGGGATTAATAAATTGATCAATATTATTAATTGACACTATTTTTTTAAAATTTTTCACATTTTTCCAATTTATTCTACCCCATAAAGTTATAGGAAATGTGTGAATCATTTTATCAAAAACTTTTTTTGTTTCTTCCTCTGATAAAATAACCAAATCATTTTTAAGAGCTTTCAAACATTTTTCAAATAATGTCATTTTAAATCTCCTACTTATTTAAATGTCTTAATAAAGATTCAATTGTACTAAGATTTCCCTCAAAAGGAATTGCTATTTTTATTGCTCTAGACTTTTTTCCTTTACTAAAATTTTCAACATTTATGTGGGGACCCTTATTGGGATCATAGTCCAATCTCCATCTAATTAACCCATCATAAGATTGTCGTCCAACAATCTTTCCCCGTCCTATTCCTAATCTTCCAGTATAAGGCCGCGAATTAGGTCCCAAATCACCTACTAATTGTAATGCTTTATTTCTTGCTTGTTCAAATGTTGCAACTTTTGAAAATATTATTTCATTAGTTTTTCTTAAATTATCAGCAACTTTATTGGCAGCAGAAGCCAAATCTTTTTCTTGTTCAACTAAAGACGGATTTGCTCTTAATATTTTAATAGCTTTTTGACTTATCTTTGGTCCAAATTTTTTAGCAAGCTGAGTATAAACCTTTAAACCATCAACAAGCTTTTCTGCTATTAAAGCATTTTTTAGAATACCTTTAACAATCTGAAAATTTGCCGTTACAACTGAA
>WJIY01000032.1 GCA_014730005.1 Candidatus Babelota bacterium
ATAAAACGTCAAAATTAACATAGCATCTTCCATGACCAATATGTGAATAATCATAGGGAGTAACTCCACATACATATAATTTTACAGTTTTATTTTTTAATGGTTTAAAAACTTCTTTCTTCCTAGATAATGTGTTTGTTAATTTTATTTCCATATAAAATCATCCATTTGAAAAAGTCCTGCATTTAGGGTATAAATTTATTATATTACAAATGTACATAATAAACATTTTCTCGTAAAGATTCTTATTTAGATTATGTTATTTTATAAAGTTTTGTATATGAATAAGATATTTAAGTTTGTATGTTTTAAGTTTTTTCTGTTTGCATTTTCTTATGGATTAGGTAACTCTGATTTTAATGATTTATTATCGCGTTATTATCTGGATGCTCCAATGCCATTTACTTATAAATATGAAACAGAAGTTGCTTATTGTAGTTATCAGAATACTCCAAATGGAATTTCTGAAATTAGTGGCAGTTTTGAGTTGCCCGAATCAATCAATATTTTTGCAAAAGATGAGAATAAAAATCTTAATGATTCTATTTTTTTTAATACAAAATTTATACGTAATCCAAAATTAGTTCGAAATCATTATTTAAGTAAAGATATTCCTGTACATCAGCAAGGAAAAATTATTTCTGTTAAAACAGAAGATGATATTAATTTAAATTGTACCTTTTTTGATCGTGGAAGTAGTTCTAAAAAATTATTAATCGTTGGTGGTGGATTTACAAATGAACGTGAAATAATGATTCCATTTGTTGAGATATTTTCTCAAGAATATGACATTGTTTTGATGGAATATAGGGGACATGGATATAATACTTTTGATTTGTTTAATCCACTTTCTTGGTTTGAAAGTCCAACTAAATATATTTTTGGCGCTGATTTAAATACAGTTCGGTTAGGTGTTGTTGAAGAAAAAGATGTTTTTGCCGTGGTTAATAAATTTAAAAAAATGAAAAAATACGATAAAGTTATAGGTTTAGGTGTTTGTTATTCGGCATTAATTTTTATAAAAGCAGAAGTTGTTTGGCAACAACAGCACAAGGGAGAACGGTTATTTAAAAATGGAATAATAGCTGATGGATGTTGGCTTTCATTGCAAAATTTTGTAGAAAAAATTGCACAAGATCCAAAAAGAATTGTTGTACCTCAATATGGTGGATGGAATCAAAATTGGTTAGTTAAAAAGCCCTGGTTTAAAGATTGGATAACATGGTTGGGGCAAAAATTGTTTTATACTAAATTTAATGAGGTTTCAATTTTAGATTATTTGCCTAAGTTGAAAAATATTCCACTTTTATTTTTTTATGGAAAAAACGATTTAGTTATTAATCGATTTGAATTTGAAACAATTTGGAATGCCGCTAAAACACTTAAGGTCGCAGTTATAACTTCGAATCCTCATGTAATAAATCATATAAAACAAAAAGAATTATATAAATTGATTTGTGAAAAATTTATAGAAATGTCTTATTCTGATTTTATTAATTACTTAAAGTAGGGCTTGTGTATAATAAAATCTTATTAAAATTGATATTCAATATATAAATAAGATAATGCCGGATTTTTGGTAAAATAAGATTTTTCGGTTAAAAAAATTTTTTTAAAACAGCGGTTGCTTTTTTTGCACTTTTTTCTTTATCTTTAATTTCTAACATGATATCAAATTTTAATCCTTTTGTTTGATTTAAGAACTCTTCAAATTTTTTTGTGTTTATTGATTTTGAATGTTTTCCTTTTTTTGATTCTTTTGCTTGGTTACTATAATCGATCATTAAAATTCCATCATTTTCATTCCAGGTTTTGCTAGCCATTATTATAGCTTGTCTGAAAGTTTCACCATTATTAAAAATTTCGTGATGTAAAGTATCAAATATGACAGGAATTTTAATGAGTTTGTTGATTAATAAGCAGTCTTTTAAATTATATGATTTTTCATCATTTTCTATTGCTAATCGTTTGCGTATTTTAAAAGTTAGTTTCTCGTAATTCTTACAAAAACGTTCTATTGCTTTTTTTTTATCCCCATAAACTCCTCCTACGTGGATTTGAATTTTTGCGGTTTTATCCAAATCCATTAAATCTAAAACATCACAGTGGTATTCAAGTTCCTTAATACTTCGATTTACTATATCTTTTTTTAAGGCATTTATTAAAACAAATTGATCCGGATGCATAGATATACGCATTTTATTTTTGTTAATAAACTTGCCAATGTTTTTAAATTTTTTTTTAAAATATTTTTGCCAATTGAATTTGCATATTGGGTGGGATGCAAAAGGAATAATTTTTGAACTTAATCTAAAGAATAAAAAATTGTTTTTTAAATTATAATTTAAAATCTTTTCTAAACAATCAAGATTATTTTCTACTGTTTCAATTAGGCGTTCTTTACTATAAGAAGATAGTCGAAATGTTGAATTTGCAATACAGCCAATATTTATGTTAATACAGGGATATCCCAGTTTCATAGGAAAATATTCTCCTTTAGTCCTTTTTTAGGATAATTTTGTTCCGTTTTGTACTTTTCCCGAAGTGGTTGCCATTTTTATAGTTCCAGTTTTATCTTGAGCAAATAACATCATACCTTGTGATTCTAATCCTAATAATTTTCTGGGTTTAAGATTTGTTATATATATTCCTTGTTTGCCAATTAATTCTTCAGGTTTAAAATATTTTGCAACCCCAGCAAGTATCTGTCGTTTACCCAATTTACCTAAATCAACTTGTAATTTGTATAATTTTTCTGAGCCCTCAACGGATTTGCATTCTAAAATTTCACCTACACGTAATTCAACTTTGACAAAATCATCAATGGTAATTATGTCTTCTTCAATTTTTTTAATTTCAACGGAGGTTTCTTTTTTATTTTGGTCAGGACGAACAAATAAAGCTTCCTTTGTTTTTTTTAGTTTAAAAGTTTTATTCCAAATGTTTTTGCGTAATATTTCTTCATAATTATTTTTAAAATTTATTTTTTCACCTAATGTATCAAGCAATATTTCCATTTTTTTGGGCATTATTGGCCAAAGCATAATTGCAACAGAATAAAGAGAGTGACAGATGTCTGAAATAATTTCTTCAAATAGAGGTTTGTTATTTTTTGCAAGGATCCATGGTTGTTGTTCGTGAAAAAATGAGTTTAATTCAGAAATAAACTTCCATAAATCTGAAAGAGCAACATGAAAATGATAGTGATTCATCTCATCCCAAAAGCTTCTAAAGCTTTCTTCACATTTTTCTTTTATGGCAATTGATTCAGCTTCTAAAACCTGCGGAGCCTCAATTTTTTCAAGATTATTATTTAAAGCCAATGTGATTGTTCTATTTAATAAATTTCCTAAATTATTTGCTAAATCAGATGATATTCTTTTTTCTAAATCTTTTATATCGAATAAGCCATCTTGATTTATAGGTATTCGTTTTAGCAAGTAATATCTGATTTCTTCTACACCATATAATTGAGCAAGGTTTTCTGGGTCAATTACATTTCCCACAGATTTAGACATTTTTTGTCCATTAGTTAAAACATAACCGTGAACTAACATTTTTTTAGGTAAAGGTAAGTTTGCGGACATTAAAAAGGCTGGCCAATATACTGCATGAAAACGAATTATATCTTTAGCTAAAATTTGTAAATTGGCTGGCCACCAATATTTAAAATCATCTTTTGATTTTGCATCTGTTTGCCCATAACCAAGCGCACTGATATAGTTTGTTAATGCATCGCACCAAACATAAACAGTATGATTTTTATCACCAGGAAAAGGGATTCCCCATTTAACCTTTTTGCGTGAGATGCTTAAATCATTTAATCCTGATTTAACAAAGGAAATAACTTCATTTAATTTTTCTTTTGGTACGATAAAATTAGGATTTTCTTTATAAAATTTTAAAAGTTTATCTTCATATGCAGATAATCTAAAAAAATAACTTTCTTCTGATATTTCTTTTAATTTTCTTTGACATGAAATACAAATATACTCGTCGGATTCATTTTTGGGCGTATTGGAGTTGATAGCTACATAAGTTTCGCAAGGAACGCAGTACCAACCTGAATAAGTTGATTTATATATATCATCATTTTCTTTCATTTTTTCTATTAAAGTAATTACTGCTTTTTGATGTTCAGAATCTGTGGTACGTATAAATTTATTATATTCTATTTCGTATAGTTTCCAGATTTTTTTAAATTGTGGAACAATTGAATCTACAAATTTTTGTGGGGTCATTCCTACTTTCTTTGCACTTTCTTCTAATTTTTGTCCATGTTCGTCAGTTCCGGTTAAAAAGAATGTGTCTTTACCACAAAGTTTGTTCCATCTTGTAGCAACATCGGCCAGAAGAGTCGAGTATAGTGTTCCAATATGCGGTTTTGAATTTACATAATAAATAGGTGTTGTTACATAAAATTTATTGTTATTATTCATAAATCATACTCATTTTATATTTTTTAAAAATCTGTTCCATCTAATTGATTTGGTCCAAAAGTTTATAGGATGTTTGAGTAATTCAAATATCCAAATAGGTTCTTCACTATCGACAGAAAAAATTATAAAGCTAGCTTTACCATGAATTAGATCTTGATCTAAAAAACCCCAAAATCTACTATCACGACTATTTTTTCTGCTATCTCCCATTACCCAATATTTACCTTCTGGAATTTTTATTGGCCCGAAACTGTCTACACTTCGACCATATTCACCTTGTATTGGTGAAAATTCATATGTTGGTGTATATGGCATTTTTAGCATTGGTCTTCCATCTGCTTTTCTAATAATTTCGTTTGGTTTCATATTATAAAAAGATTGATTTTCAAATGATTTGGATGGATCGTAAGTATAATCAACTATTTTTGTGTTTTTTCTAATAAATGATGGAATCATAAATGGTCCGAAATTGCTTATGTTTATAAAACCTGTAGTTTTTGCAAGTTTAATTAATGGATATGGATTGACATAAGATGTTTCATCTAGTTTTTTACCATTACGATATATTATTGTTTTTCCATCTTCTATTCTGCCTTCAATAAGATCTCCAGGGATTGCAATTACTCTTTTTACCCAATTATCGGGTCCAATTTTGAGTCCTAATATTGGAATTGGAAAGCCTATATATTTTTGCCATAAATAATTTATATAGCTTGATTTATCATATATAAATTCTGGATTATCAAAAATTACACAATCTCCATGTTTAACTTTTGATAAATAATAAGACATTTTATTTCCCCAAATTCGATCTCCAACTAATATTGTTGGTTCTGCAGAACCTGTAGGAACATGATATAAGCCAAAAACAAAAGTGCGTAATATAAAAACAAATGTACCAGCAACAATTATTGCTTCAACCCATTGTCTTAATGTGGATTTAGTTTGTTCATTTATTTGCTTGTATAATTTTTTAAACATTTTGATATGGGTTTTAATTAATTTTTCGTTTGGCTGTTGTTCTGCGGTGGATGTTAAATATTCTTTAAGCTTACTTATTACGTTTTCAGTTTCTTGAATTAGTTGATTTCCGGTTTGATATGCTTTTTTTTTATTATGTTTTTTCCATAATTCGACCCTTTTTTGAAATGGTTCTTTTTTTTTATTGTATTTTTCTAAAAGTTTTTCAAATTGTTTTTTAAAGTTTTCCATTGTATTTAAAACCTTTATTTTTTATTTTATTCCAGAATTCCAATCTAGGATGAATGGTATTTTAAATACTTTAGCATAAATAGTTAAATCAGGAAATCTATAGAATATAAATCAAATTCAAATTATTTTTTATGGCTTTTAATTTTATAGCTTTAAAGCTTAAAATTTATTAATTTGATTTTTTATTTTTAATATATTTATCATCGAATATTAATTGTAAAATACAATTAGGGTTTTTTAAGTACTTTTTATAAACAATCAGGAATAGTATGAAGCTTATATTAAAAATAATTTTATTTAACTTATTATTAAACAATTTACTTGATTGTAAAATGGACAAGATGTTGAATGTGCCGACAAAACGTTGGAAAGATAAAAAAATCAAATTATCTAAGGTTCCTCAACAGATGAACAAGCAAATGGGTGTTGTAAATACTATTGGAGTTAAACCTATCGGATATGAATTGGATGGAGATATTAAAGTTTTCAAATTGATAGCACAACCTGTGGAAAAATATTTTACGGATGCTATAGATGTAAATGAACATTACATCCCCAAACATAACTTATATACAAATAGAATGAAGAGCATAAAAAAGAAGGTTCGAGTTTGGGGGTATAATGGTTCTATGCCTGGTCCTACAATTGAGGTTTTTAAAGGCGATAGGGTTAGAATTATTTTTAAAAATGAATTGCCAGAGCCATCAAGTATTCATTGGCATGGAATTGAGTTACCGAACTCTCAAGATGGTTCAGGTGGAGTAACTGAGCCACCTGTAGAACCAGGTGAATCAAAAATATATGAATTTACTTTTCATCAAGAAGGAACTTTTTTGTATCATTCTGGTTTTAACATGATGAAGCAAGATATGTATGGGCTTTCAGGAGTAATAGTTGTTCATCCGAAAGAATATAAAAAAAAAATAGATAAAGATTTTGTAATATTGCTTCAAGAATGGGTTTTTTTGCCGGGAAATAAAAATCCTAATTTAGCAAGCATGGATTTTAATTGGTTTACATTCAATGGGTTAGTTGCTCCATCTATTCCTGCTTTGACTATAAAAAAGGGAGAGAGAATGAGAATTAGATTTGGAAATTTAAGTATGCATAGCCATCCTATACATATACACGGTTATTCAATGCCGTGGGTTGGAACTGATGGAGGTCCAATTCCTGAAAATTCAGTGTTTAATGTTTCTACAATAAATATACCTCCTGGAGCAACTAGGGATTTAGAGTTTGTAGCATGGAATCCTGGAATTTGGAGAATCCATTGTCATAAATTGCATCATATTGTTAATTCACATGCTGAAATTCCAATGACTATTATGCCACGAGGAGGAATGTTTACGTTTTTATATGTAATAGATGATAAAAATGAAAAATGGGTTCATCCTAGTCAAATCAATAAATGTTCAAATAAATTTTCTAAAAGTTTATTTAGTGATAAACGAAATATATTATCTAATACAAAAGAGGTATTAAAACAAGAGGATTCAATATCAAAAGATACCGATATTAAAAAGGATGAAAATGAAAGTAATACTAAAAATATAATTTTTAACAATGCTAATACATAACTATTAATTGGAATTAGTGTGAAATACTATTTAAATATTTTTATATTCTTATTATTGTTTCCGTTTATTTTTGTGGCGTGTTTAAAAAGAACTAATTTTAAAAAGGAGTTTTCCGATTTAGATATGTATTCTAAAAAACTTACGAATTATGAATTGGAATTAAAAACAGATGAACAGTTATTAGATAATATAAAAACAATGACATTAGACAAACTTTCATTAAAAAATGCAATTGGAATAGCCTTAAAAAATAATATTTTTTTACAAGCTTCGTTTGAAGATTTAGGTGTAGCTAAATCTGATTTAGAATATGCTGGATTATATGATTCGAATCCTCATGTTGGTGCGATTGTGAGATTTCCGAATAAAAAACATGCAAAAACAGTTTTTGAACTGGAAGGAGAAATTCCAATATCAAGTTATTGGCAGATTCCATTTAAACGTAAAATTTTTAAAGATGAGCTTATTATTATTACTTGGGGAATAACCTCTTTGATTTTAGATATAACTAGAGATGTAAAAAAAACATATGCAAAATGTTTTTTTGAATCTGAGATTATCGGTGTTTATGAGAAAATTATTCAGGTTTTATTAGAACTAATTAAAAGAACTAAAATAAGAAAAAATTATGGATTGGAAACCAATAAATCGATTTATCTGATAAAAGAACAATATGTACGATTTTTAGAGGAAAAAAATAAAAAAATAAATAATTTAAATAATTTTGTTTTAAATTTAAAAAAATTATTAGGAATAAATTTAGCATATAATAAAATTACATTTGAAACCAATTTAAAATATATATCATGTTTAAATTTTGATAAAGATTTGTTAATGCATTTCATGCAAGCATATAATCCAGACATTTATTTGGCAAATCAAATGATTAGCAAGTATCAAAATATTTTAAAATTGGAGCAAAGCAAATTTATTAAAGAATTTAATTTAGGTTTTTCATATAAAAGAGAAGCTGATGGATTAAGAGAATTTGGACCTTTATTATCAATGGACATTCCGTTTTTTGATACTAATAATGCAGAAATTAATAAGGTTAAATTTTTAATTCAAAAACTAAGAAAATCATATTTAGATCAAAAAGAAGAAATTAAACAAAATTTACTAATAAGTTTTAATAATTTTATTTATTTTTCAAATTTAAAAGATACTTATTTAAAACACTTAATTCCTTTAAAAAATAAGATTAAAAAATTTACTTTAAAATATTTTGAGAAAATGCAGTTAACAAGAATTGAAGATTTGCAAGCACAATTGAATTTGTATTTAACGGAAATAGAATATTTAGACACTTGTAAAGAAAAATTCATGTTTCTTGCTGATATTGAAAGAAATGCTGGTAAAAATTTATGTATCTAGGTGTTAAAGATTTAGTTTTCAGCAAATAAAAATGAGGTAGAGTTGGAGCTCTATCATCGAAATGATAGAGGCGTTTAGAAGCCTGACAGCTTATAAACATTCTTTCGAATATTTTATAATGGAGCCTCTACTTCTTACTACTTTCCCTACCTCACTATTACAATATCATAAATAGAATTAAATTTTCAATAAAAAATAAAAATTATTTGGATGTAAATAAAAAATGCTATTTTTAACAAAAATTGTTATTTTTTTTGAGCTAATTCAAGCTGTTTTTTAATTATATTTTTAATTTCGTTGTTAAAACAATGAGGTGTTTTTTGTATTTGAAACGATTTTTTTTTCTTGATTAATTCTGGAATAAATTGATTTATTTGCTTCATGTGTTTGAAAATTTGGCCATTCCCATAAATTTTTATCCAATCAACTGTTGCTCTTTCCCAAAAAAGACAGGTGCTTGTCATATCAATAAGTATTGGAAGTTTAAAATATAGCGCTTCATTGCATACGTTGGGGCTTGGTTGTGTTATTAACAAATCAGATATAGACATTAAGTCTGCAATTTTATTTGTGAACTGAATTACTGATAAAGTGACATTATTTTTTTTTAATCGATTTAATTTTTGAGCTAATTTGTGATTTTTCCCAACACAAACTAATAGATGTAAATTGTTATTAGTTTTTATAATTGTGCGTGCATAATCAAATAGTTTTTTTGACCCGGTTCCTCCTCTTATAAGCATTATGATATCTTTATTTTCAGGAATATCCCATTCTTTTTTAATTAAACTGGGATTTTTGTAAGTGAAGAAATCTTTGCGTAATGGAGGGCCAACTTCATGAACGCACTTCATTGGTATTTTTTTGTATAATAATTGTTTTTTAATTAGTGGAGTTTTTGTTTGTACAGTAATAGTAAAATCATGATCTTTACATTTTTCCATATTTATCAACCAATTTGTTAAGTCAGCATCAAGTGTGATGATCATAAACGGAATATTGCATTTTTTAGCAGCTATATAAGATGGATAATTCAAAAAAGGTATAACTGAGATTAAGAGATCTGGTTTTTCTTGAGCTAAAAATCTTTCAAATCGTTTTTCAAAGGTTTTATATCTTAATTTAAAAAATGCTTTACCTGGATGTCGAACTATAAAATTTGTAAGATTTATATAATTATATTTTACAAGATTTGAATACCATTTTTCTCCATCAAATATGTTATGAAAAAAATCATAAATTGGATTTATTAATTTGATTTCACAATTGGGTAGACATTCTTTGAGAACCGAACAAGCGGACATATGTCCATTGCCACCTTTGCTTGTAAAAATTACAATTTTTAGTTTATTAGGTTCATTTTTTGCATTGCAATAAAATATTATAAAAAGATGAAATAATACAAAAAAAAATTTTTTCATTTTATTTTCCCCACCAACAACTTTATAAAAATGTTTTATATGCTTATATTGGCATGATATTAACCTATTTTCAAGAAATTAATAAGAGGTTGTTTTGATGGGTTTGAATTTTTTAATCAGTGGTTTTTTAATATTAATTTCTTTTGGGTATTTAATTATTCCTAATTCGCCACAGTTTTATGGAAAATCTATAAGAAGAATTAATACAAAAGAAAAAATTGTAGCATTAACATTTGATGATGGTCCTAATCCTCCTTATACAGAACAAATACTTGATATTTTAAAACAACATAATGTGAAAGCAACATTTTTTATGGTAGGAAAACATATAGAAAAATGTCCATATATGGTTAAAAAAGTTTATCAAGAAGGTCATGAGATTGGCAATCATAGTTGGTCACACAAAGTTTTAATTTGTAGATCCTCAAAATATATTAGAAAGGAAATTGAACAGACAGATAAATTAATTTATCAATTGGGATATAAAGGTAAAATCTATTTTAGAGCACCTAAAGGTTTAAAATTTGTAAATTTACCTAGAATATTAAATTCACAAAATAGGCATCATATTTTATTTGATGTTATTTCGTGGGATTGGTGTTGTCCTGGAGCAAATAAGATAGTAAGGTGTGTGTTAAAAAAGGTCAAATCAGGTTCTATTATATTATTGCATGATGGTAATGGAGATGTAAATTTTATAGGAACAGATAGAAGTCAGACCGTCATAGCTACTGATATTATTATTCAAAAATTAAAAGCACGGGGGTATGGATTTGTTACAATTTCTGAATTAATACAAAATAATGCTAACTAAAAATTAAAGATTTATTGTTTCTGTTATTTTTGACCAGCCACTTTTAATTGTTTCCATTATTCCACCATTTTTTTTTTGTTCAATTTCTACTTCTGTAGTGGGAATTTGTCTTGGCTTTCTTTCAATTGTTATTTTTTTTATTTTACTAAAAAGCCATGCTTTTTTTTGTCCTGTATTTGCTTCTCGGGCACAAATGACAATTTTTTTAGGAACTAAAAATTCTTTTCGTTGTGAGTCGTGCAAATATTCAATGGCTGTTAATGTAAATTCTTTATCGCTAAATCTTTTACTTTCATAATCAGGTTTTAAAATTTCAATTTCTTTGATTATTGCTAAATCTAAAATATTTACAGAATCGTCAGTTTCTTTTCTTACGCCGCCAATTGATGTGTGACCAGTAAAGGATATTTCTTTGACATCAATTATACTTTGTTCATCATAAATTTTTCCAGAGAAACTTCCTTCACCTTCTTTAAGTTCAACAAATTCGGGTTCTAATCCAACTTGTTTTCCTCCACCTCCTGTCATATTAATACAAAGCATAAGTATTGATATGATATAAAATATTTTTAAAAGCATGGGAAAAAAATTACGATTTTTCATAAAGACTCTCCTTAATTCATTGAAATATTTAAATTTTATTCAAAATAAAATTATCAGAGAGTTTTAATGATATACAAGAATTACGAAATTGAAACATCTTGAAGTTAATTATATTAAAAATTTAATAATGGCGGAGAGGGAGGGATTCGAACCCCCGATCCCGGTCACCCGGGATAACGGTTTTCAAGACCGCCGCATTCGACCGCTCTGCCACCTCTCCAAGCTTTTTTTTAAAAGTTATCATTTTGTTGCTTATTATTCAATATATTTTAATATAATACTTATTATAAAATAGATATAAAAGTCAAAAAAATTTAAATAATTTTAGAGTAATTTCTGGCGGAGAGGGAGGGATTCGAACCCTCGATCCCGGTTACCCAGGATACTTGCTTAGCAGGCAAGCGCTTTCGACCACTCAGCCACCTCTCCAAAATTAATTTAATATAGTTGCATCTGGTGCGCCCAAGAGGAGTTGAACCTCTAACCTTCAGATCCGTAGTCTGACGCTCTATCCAATTGAGCTATGGGCGCTAATCAAATATCAAAATAATCCTTATATGCCAAGAGTATAAAGAATATTAAGTCAAGTTGCAATTCAAAATTTCGTAATTATCTATAAAAAAATATAGTTTCATAAGATTTTTTTATTTATTGAAAAAAAAACGTATAAATTATAATTTTTTTAAAAATTATAAAGATGGAGAAATTATGGCACTTTTGTTAGAAATTAAGGTTATTCCAAACTCAGGTAAACAAAATTGTTTTTCAGATAAATCTGGTCAATTAAAGTGTTTTTTAAAAGGAACACCTGAAAAAGGTAAAGCCAATTTAGAATTAATTAGTTTTTTAGCTAAAAAATTGTCTGTACCAAAAAATACAATAAAGATTGTTACAGGATTAAATTCACGTAAAAAAAGATTAAAAATAAATTTGGAAATATCTTTTTGTGATTTTTTAAAAAAATTAAAGTAAATATTATGGAAAAATATATATGGAAAGGCATAAATCTGCATGGTGCGAATTGTAAGGGTGTAATGTTTGCGAATTCAGTAGATGATTTGAAAAAACAGATGTTAAAAAATAACATCGCGTTAACTTATTATAAAAAAAAGAAAAATATTAGCTTTTTAAGTAATATTTTTCAAAGTTCTTTTAAAATTGCACTTGCTCAAAAAGTATCTTTTTTTGATGACTTATCAATTTTAATGGGAAGTGGAATGGAATTGATTCCGGCATTGAAACTTGTTAAAAAGGAAATAAAAAATTATAGATTTATAAAAGAAATAGAATCTATAATTGAAAATGTAGAAAAGGGAGGACCTTTTTGGAAATGCTTGCAAGATAAAAATGATACTTTTGATTTTTTTATTATACAAACAATAAAAGTGGCAGAGAATTCGGGCAAATTACCATTTGCTTTAAAAAGCATTTCTCAACATTTAAATTTACAATTACGCCTAATTAAAAAATTAAAAAAAGCTGCGATAATGCCTCTGTTTACTTTGATTTTTGCTTCAATAATATTTTTAGGAATTTTTATTTGGGTTATTCCTCAATTTGAAGTTTTGTTTTCAAATTTGGAAAAAGATATTCCTAGATCTACAAAATTTCTTTTTAAAATAAGCTTGTTTTTAAGAAGTGAAATTTTTTTTTACGCTATTGGAGCTTTTTTATTAATCATTGTGATTGCAAAAATTATTTTACCTAAAAAAATTAAACAAACAATAACGGAAAAAATAAAAACACCTTTTTCTTTTTTTATTAAAAAAACAGTTTTAGAAAAAAACTTAATTTCATTTTTAGAAACTTTATCTTTGCTTTTAAAATCGGGGTTACCTTTAAAGCAGGCATTAGATTTTTCAGTTGAAACTATAACTAATAGAAAGTTTAAAAAAGAGGTTTCAAATGTTTCTGCAAATATAATTTCAGGACAAACTTTTTCAGAAGCTTTAAAACAAGGAAATCAAAAATATTTTCCTGAAAAATTATCAGCTTTGGTTTTTATAGGTGAACAGAGCGGTAACTTGGATTTAATGCTTTATAAAGCGGCGGAAATTTTCCAAGACAAACTTAATAAAAAAATAAATCTTTTAACAACATTGTTCCAGCCATTTTTAATTATTTTTATTGGTATTTTAATTGCAGGTATAATGTTTACGGTCTATTTGCCGCTTTTCAATGTTGCAAGTTTATTTTAGTGAATCTATTTTTTATTCTTCTTGCTTGACGTTGTTTTGCCTTATGCTAGCATATTTACTACCATTGTATTAATTTTGCCGAAGTGGCGAAACTGGTAGACGCACGGGACTCAAAATCCCGCGGTGGTAACACCGTGTCGGTTCGACTCCGACCTTCGGCACCAGTAACAACAAAAAATACCAAGAGGTTTTGATGAATAGTCAAGATTGTATTTTTTGCAAGATAATCAAGAAAGAGGTTCCAAGTAAGATTATTAAAGAAACTGAAAATGTACTGGTTATTGAAGATATTTCCCCGAAAGCTCCGATTCATTATTTAATTTTACCTAAAAAACATATAAGAAATTTACATTATTTGCAAAGGGAAGATTCAAAATTAAGTTATGAAATTTTGGCCATTGCTAAAAAATTGGCACATGAAATTCAACAAGAAAAAAGTTTAGAAAAACCAGTAGCTTTTAATTTTTTAATAAATAATGAGGAACAAGCAGGGCAGAGTGTTTTTCATTTACATGCGCATTTTATTTCAGGTAAAAATATATTTGTTGATGGATCAACATTGTGAACGTATTAAAAAATTTATTTTTTAAAGCTTTAATTTTTTATGTTTTTCCTTTAAGTGTTTTAGCGGTATTTATAGTTTCGTATCTTGCGATGTGCAAATTAGTTTTTCCTTCTGAGTTGATTTTAAGTGATGGAACAAAACTTTCTGAACGAGCTAATGAAATTCGTGAAAGTTTAGATAAAAGATCTGATACCAAAAAAGTTTCTTTTAAAACCAAAGATAATATAAAAATTAGTGGTTATTTAACAATACGAAAAGGTGCGATTGCCAATCTTTTGGTTTGTCATGGTTATCAGAGTTGTAAAGAATTTTCATCTGATGTACTTGATCTATTTCCAAATTATAACATTTTATTATTTGATTTTAGGGCACATGGTCAAAGTGATGGAAAATACAGAACTTTGGGTTGCCACGAATATAAAGATGTTATTGCAGCTGTAAATTTTTTAAAAGATAAAACAAAAAATTATAACAAAAATTTACCATTGATTATTCTTGGCACTTCTATGGGAGGTTCGACAGCTATTAAGGCTTTAGAGTACGAACCAAATCTTTGTAATGCCATTATTTTAGATTCTTCTTTTTCGGATTTAAGAACTATTATTTATCATTCTTTTAAATACAAGGCCAATCTTCCAGCTTATCCTTTTTTGCCTATTATTGAAAGAATGACTAATTTTTTGGCATCTTGCGATATAGGTAAAATGTGTCCATCTAAAAATATTAAAAATGTTAAACAACCCATTTTATTTATTCATTCATGTATCGATAACATAGTTCCGCCAAATGATAGTCTTTTATTATATGCGAATTCTTTAAATAATAAAAATAAGATTTGGATTGGAAGGGCGGTTGAACATTCAAAATTGAGAAAGAAGTATCCAAATATTTATAAAAATAAAGTTGAAAAGTTTATAAAAGAGACAGGATTATTAAAACGAACATAATTTAAATAATTTTGTTTTTTAAAATCGAATTGTAATTTTGTTTCAAGTTTAAATTTTTCTATCATATGTATTACATCATCTATAGATTCATCGATTATTCTATAATAATACCTTAAAGATTTGTTTTTTTTGCTAGATACAAAACTTTTATTATGCATTCTTGTGCTTCTTAAGTATTTATAAAGATATTCTTTTTCTTTTTCTAATTCATGTAAAATAATTTTTAATTTTTCTAAAAATAATTTGTTTTTAATAAAATTATCATAATCTGTATAAAAGATTGTTCGTAATTTTAAATATTCTTCAACAAGTTTTATCATAGTATTGTAATTATATACGTTTAGATTTATTGCAGGGTAAGTCTCAATCAAAGATAAATTTTCATATTTAATTATTTTTTTTTGCTTTTTGGTGGTATATGAATAAAGCCATATGATTATTACAGAGAATATTGTTATTAAGCATATAAATCTTATAAAAATATCTTTTTTTTCTAATAAATTCATAAATAACTCTTTTGGGCTTATTTTAATGTTTTTTCATTTTGTAGAGAACTAATCTCCCTATTACAAATAGTAAAGAATGCTGTAAAAATAATCAATAGTTAGTATTAGGCTGGTGAATTTTTTATTTCAAAATGGATTATACAACCCGTTTGACACAATCCTTTAATAAGTGAATATTTATACCTGTTTTTAAGCTTTTTTAATTATTTTTTTATAAATAAGGAGAAAAATGCAAATATTTACAATATTATTAAGTGCATTTTTGACGGCTTTTTCTGCCGCAATTATATCTTATATATCAATTGCAACAATGGTTGGACCTTGGATCGCTCCATTATTAGTTCTTTTTAGTAGTTTTTTATTAAGATTTAGGAAAATTCCAGAAAAAACAAGCAAAATTAATGAAAAAATAGCTTTAATTCAAACTGCGGGCTCTGTTGGGGGAATAATTGGAATGGGCATAGGTTTTTCTTTGCCAACATTATATTTTTTAGATCCACTTATTTTTAATAATTGGTTGAGCTCACCAATAACCTTTTGTTTATTCATTACAATAATTTGTATAATTTCAGGAAGTTTAGGAATTTTATTGGCAAAGATTTTTTCGGATAAATTTATAAAAAAAGAACAACTTTCATTTCCTGTAAGTCAGTTGATTTATAAAACAATTGTTTCTCAATCACAAGAAAAACAAGCTAAAAATATGTTTTTTGGGTTTTTTATTAGTTGGATTATTTGTTTTTTGCGTGATGGAGCATTTCGTTTTCATGGATTATTATTAAGAATTTATTATATTTTTCCAAGAATTTTTGGAACAGAATTTGCTATTGCAACATCTCCAATGCTTTGGGCAATTGGATTTATTGTTGGGACAAAAATAGTCTTTCCTCTTCTTGTTGGAATGCTTTCTAAATATTTTATTATTTATCCCTTAAATAATCATGCTAGTTTTTTACCATTTTCTATTTTTAACCCATTAAAAATACAAGATTTAATAACGGCATTTTGTAGTGGTTTAGTAATTTCTGAATTAATTTTGGGGTTATCAAAATATCCGATCATTTTATATAAACATATAAAAAGTTTTTCTCTTATTACCTTTTTTAATAAGTATAAAAATTTAAAAAACATTTTACATGAAAAATTTTTAAATCAAACAAAAAAAGATAATAATCTTATAGGCATTCAAGTAATTATTGCTATTTTATTTTGTTCTATTTTTCTTTATTATTTAAAGTTTAATTTTTTAGCAATTGCTTTTTTATTAATTACTACGATGATATTTACTTACCAATTAAGCTATCTTAGTGGAAAAATCGGTCTTGTAACCTTTGGTAGATTTGCAACATTTATTATGATTCCAATGATGTTACTTTTTAAACTTGATTTCATTCAAATAACTTTTTTGTGTGTATTTTTTAATATTTGTGCCGGTGCAGCATCGGATTTGCTTTTTGATTATAAGGTTGGTGAGCTTTGTAATATTGATTTTAAAAAGATTTTGCAATATCAATGGTTAGGTTTAGTTATTACTTCTTTATCAATAGGTTTCTTTTTATGGTTGCTTTTTACAACATTTCAAGTTGGTTCACCAGATCTTTTTGCGCAACGTGGAAAATCTCGAGCACTTTTAATCATGTCGTTGAATTTTGATTGGGTGATAGTATTATTTGGTTTTTTTTATGGTGTGATTTTAAAAAGATTAAAAATTAGTCCAACGATGGTATTCGGGGGACTTTTAATGCCTAATAATTTGACAATTGGATTGATTATTGGCGCTGTAATTTCAAAATTTACAAAAAATAAAGAAAACGCGTCTCCATTTTGGTCGGGAATTTTTGCTGGGGAGTCGATGTGGATAATGTTTAGTATTTTATTAAAAATCTTTTTTAGATAACGAATTATTTTATTTTAGTGTAATCGCATTCTTTATTTGGACATGAAAGAATTATTTTTCCATCTTTAGATTTTTTAACTAAAAGATATGGTGATTTGCATTTTGGACAAGGTTTTTCTTCTACTTCGCCAAAAATAACAAATTTACACTTTGGATAATTTGAACATCCCCAAAAACTTCCCATCTTACTTTTACGTTTAACAATTTTACTTCCACATTGAGGACAGGGCATTTTCAGGCTTTCCTGATGTATGTATTTGCATTCAGGATATCCTGGACAAGCAAAAAAAGGTCCGAATCGCCCCACTTTTTGTACTAAAGTTTTCCCACATTGCGGACATTTTATATCTACTTTGGGTTCAGTTTTTTCTGGTTGTACAAGGATAATATTTCCTTTATCATCTTTTGTAAAATTGGATGTGAAATTACATTCGGGGAAAAGAGAGCAACCAATAAATTCACCACTTTTACCAAAACGTATTACTAATTCACCTTTTTTACATTTAGGACATTTTTTATTTATAGGAACAGCTTTTTTCTTTAAAGCTTCACCGCCAAAAGATTTTAAATCTTTTTGAAATTTTTCATAAAATTCATGTAATACATCATCGCGTTTAATTTTACCATCTGCAATTTTATCTAAATCCTCTTCCATGTGTGCTGTAAAAGAAACGTTAATAATGTCTGGTAAATTTTCAACTAACATTTTAGTAACGGTTTTACCAAGCTCGGTTGGAATAAATTTCTTTTTTTCAACAGATACATACTTGCGTTTTTGTATTGTTGAAAGAATAGTTGCATATGTACTTGGACGGCCAACACCTTTTTTTTCTAATTCTTTAACCAAAGATGCTTGAGTATATCTTGGTGGTGGTTGGGTAAAATGTTGTTTTCCATTTATTTTCTTTAAATATGCAGGATCTCTTTCTTTAATGTTTTTAGGAATCTTTATAGAATTTTTTTCTTCCTCATCTTCAATCAAATAGACCTTTAAAAAACCGTCAAATATTAATGTTGATCCAGTAGTCTTAAATGTATATTTCCCCCCAGATATTAAAACTTGTCGTTGAAAATATTGTGCCGGTGTCATTTGACATGCAACAAATCTTTTCCAAATTAAACCATATAATTTTGCTTGATCAGCAGTTAAATATTTTTTTGCAATTTCTGGTGTTATAGAAATATTAATTGGTCGTATGGCTTCGTGTGCATCTTGGGCACCTTTTTTTGCATAATTATTGGATATTTTAGGCAAATAATCAGCTCCGAATTGTTTTGATATAAAATTGCGGGTTGATTTTAATGCAACCTCGGAGATTCTTAAAGAATCTGTCCTCATGTAAGTGATTAAAGCTTCAGGTGAGTCTTTGTCTTTTAATGGAAGTCCTTCATAAAGTTTTTGTGCAATACTCATTGTTTTATCTACAGAAAAGCCAAGTTTATTATATGAATCTTGTTGTAAGGTGCTTGTCATAAAAGGAGGAAGTGGTTTTTTGGCTCTCTTTTTTTCGGTAATTTTTGAAATTAAATAATTTTGTTTTTTAGCACCTTGTAAAATTTGATCGGCTTCTTTTTTGTTTTTTATTTTAAATGCTTTATTACTTATTTTAAAAAGTTCTGAATTAATTGATTGTTTTTTTAGATCAAATTTTGCATGAATTGACCAGTATTCTTCGGGTTTAAAATTTAAAATTTCAGCTTCTCTGTTACATACAAGCAAAAGTGCTACGGATTGTACGCGTCCTGCGGATAAACCCTTTTTAATTTTTTTCCATAAAATTGGAGAGACTTCATAACCAACCCAACGATCTAAAACTCTTCTTGCTTGTTGTGCTCTTACTTTGTGCATATCAATTGTTGTTTTATTATTAATTGCTTCAATAACCGCAGGTTTTGTAATTTCGTTAAATGTTATTCGATAAATTTTGGATTTATCAGAAAAAACTTTAGCTATTTCCTGACCGATATGCCAAGAAATTATTTCTCCTTCTCTATCTGGGTCGGATGCAAGATATACTTCAGTAGCTTGATTAGTATTTTTGCAAATATTTGCAATAGTTTTATCTTTATCCTCGATTGTTACATATTCAAGATTTATTTTTCCTGTTTTTTCATTAATTGTTACACCCAATTTTTTTGAAGGAAGATCTTTTATATGTCCAAATGTAGACATTATATTAAAATCTTTTCCTAAAAACTTGGATAAAGTTTTTATTTTTGCAGGAGATTCAACGATTAGTAATTTTGAGTTTTTATTATTCATTTTATTTTTGGTATTACCTTTTTTTGGTTTCATTCCCATCCCCACCCAAATAAATTAGCATTTTAGGTAAACAAAACATTTTGATTGTTAATAAGCTTTTGTTTGACAAATTCTAATGGGTTTGTCAAATATGATATCTACTTTTTAGTAGAAAAAACTTAAATTTTTTAAGTTAAATATTATTTTTTTCTCAAATATAGCCTATGAAAAATATTTACTATATGTCAAATATTTTCAAATATTGTTTTAATTTATGTCTTAAAAACAGACCGAAAGTATGTCTTTTTTGCAAAATAATTTTTTTGCAGGTTTTGGGTGGTAAGTAATAATAAATATAAGCTGGGTGCAAAATTTAGGTTTACTTTTGATTTTTAAAATAAAATTATTTAAAATTTATTCATTGTCAAAATCAATTGTTTACAGGGTTGATTTCATCTATTCGATAAATAATAATAGCAAAGGCAAATATGTATTTACTTAAAAAATGGCAAGAATCTTTGGAGGTATTTAAAGGGAATAATATTAAATTATTTTTTTTAGCAACTATTAATGTTTTTTATAAAGCTCTTTTGACGTTTTTTAAATATTTTTGGTGGCTTTATTTATATTATTTTTTATTTACCCTAATTTTTAGGGAGTATCTTTCAGCTTCTTTTAGTATTTGGTGTTGGTCTAGAGATGTTGGATTTTTATTAGGAATATTCTGTTTAATTTATTTTTTATTTTTCCTTTCTATAAGACCATCGGTAGAAAATAAGAATTTTTTTTATTTTATATTATATAGTAAAAGAATTTTGGAATTTTTACCTTTATTTTTGTTATTGTTGATTTCTTTAAGTTTTTGTCCAAATAAATATATGCAAATTATAATTCTTAATAATTTTTTTATTCCTGTAAATTTTTTTTCATGTAAATCAATTATAATTTTTAATGCAGTAGTTTTTCCGGTTGTTTGGTTTTCAAGTTTCTTTTTGTTGGATGTTAAACAGAGTTTTGAAAAATTTTTCTTATCATTGATAAGAGGAATCAAACTAATTGTTTTGTATTTACCTTTTATAAGTATAACGTCTTTTGTGTATGCGATTATTTATTTTTTTTTACCTAGTATACATTTAAAAATTTTATTAGATGTTTTTTTTATGTGTATGTTTTCTGTATATTACACAAAAGTTAAGCATAAAGATTTTAATGTATTTTTTAAAAAATGAATTATATATATGATTATTTTATTTAAAGAATGGCAAAAAACTTTTAGTGCTATATTTTCAATGGCATTTCCGTTTTTTTTTGAACGGTCATTTAAACAGTTTTGGACATCAATAAAGACTTTTTTTAGATATTTTGGATGGATTTTAATATTAAATATTATTTTTTCTTTTTTATTTGCAGAACAGATTTTTAAAATAACCAAATTTCTAGCAAAACCTCCAGCAGAACAAATTGGTTTAACATTTTATGATGTATTATTTTATTTTTTAATATTAATAACGCTTTTTATATTGTCAACGGGATTTATATTAATTGTTAGACGTCCAAATTCTATAAATTTTCAATACGTGAAAACGGGATTTTTTAGATATGTTCAAATTTCTTTAATTTTTTCATTTAGCATATTTTTTATAGTTAATATTTTATTTAGTTTTGGGGTTTCTAATTTTCCTAAGCTACATTGGATAATAATTAGTTTATTAAAACTTATAGGATTTTTAGTAATTTTTTATTGGTTTGATTCGAATTTTGGGTTTAAAGATATATTATTTTCGCTTGAGAATGCTTTGAATTTAATTTTATACAAATTACCTTTTTTTATAATATTATTTTTTCTATTTATAGGTTCAAATTATTTGGTAAGCATTTTGTTGGATTTTTTTTTAATAAAGTATAATTATTATGATATTTTAAGTGGCATTTCTTATAATACATTTTATGAGATTTTGCCTAAAGACATTTCTTTTGTTTCTATTGCAAAATTATTATTAATAAAATATTTTTCATTATTATTAAATTTTATATTTATAACATTTATATTTGTTTATTATTCAATCAAGAAAAAAGAAACTTATACAAATAGCATTTTTGAAATACATGAAACATGAATTTTACTATGTTCAAGTTTACAAAAACTTTAATTACATTTTTTTTATGGGGAATAATATCTCTCTTTTTTACATTGATATGTATTCCTTTTGTTTTATTACCTGAAAAAATTAGATTTAGTAAAAGTAATCCTTTCTTCTTTTTAGGTTATATTTGGAACAAATTATTGATACTTTCTTCTTTTTTGAAAATTAAAGTAATTAATCAGGAGAACTTACCGTCAATTAAAACACCATCCATTATTATTGCAAATCATTGTTCGGCTTTAGATATTTTTTTATTAGAAGCACTTATAGGAAATCAACCGCATTTTTGGATAAGTAAAGATACGTATGCAAAGATTCCTTTATTCAATATAATTGTTAAACGAATGCATATATTTGTTAAAAGAGATGATTCAATTCATTCAGCTAAAGCATTTGTAAAAATACTTCAATTGATGAAAACAAATTCAAAACATCTATTACTTTTTCCAGAAGGAAAAAGATTTAATGATGGAAAGATTCATGACTTTATGCCGGGTGTATCGCTTTTTGCAAAAAAATTAAATTTACCTGTTATCCCAATTTTAATAAAAGGAACAAATAAGATTTTTCCTAAAAAAAGTTTTCTTATTGATTCAACTGCAAGTGAAGTTAAACTTATTGTTGGAAAACCTTTCTATTATAAAAATGAAAGCAAAGAAGAAGATTTTGTTTTTACAATGCAAGAGTGGTTTACACAAACTTTAGACTCGGTATAAAATTAATTTTAAAAATGTTAAATCAAAACTAAATGGATTATATATGTATTTTTTGAGGTTTGCATATCCGTATCTTTTTTATTTTTTTGTTCCGATTTATGTGTTGGCATTTATGTATAGGCTAAAATTTTATAAATCACCTATTTATAGTTTTTCTTTAGCAACTTTTTTAAAGAATAAAAAGATAACGAAAAATATAATTTATAAAAATGTTTTATTTTTACTAAGAAGTTTAATTTTAATTTTATTGATATTTTTAATTGCACGTCCTCAATGGGTTGATAGCCGTTCGAAAATTAATGTTGAAGGTGTAGATATTGTTCTAGCAATTGATATTTCTGGAAGTATGCAAATTTTTGATGATTTGAGAGATAAAAGATCACGAATTGATGTTGCAAAATCAGAAGCAATTCGATTTATTGAAAAAAGACCTGATGATCCGATAGGTATAGTTGTTTTTGCAAAGGATGCTTTATCTCGTTGTCCGTTGACATTAGATAAAAATATACTAAAACAAGTAGTTGGAGAATTAAAACTTGGATTTATAAATTCAGATGGTACTAGCTTGGGAACAGGATTATCGATTGCTGTGAATAGGCTTCGAGATTCAAAATCTAAAAGCAAAATAATTATTTTATTAACAGATGGTCAACCTACCCCAGAGCAGGTTGATCCTGATACAGCTATTGATTTGGCAAAAAAATTTGGAGTGAAGGTTTATACTGTTGGAATTGGAAATAAAAGCGGTGGCTATGCTATTCATCCTTTGTATGGTGCAATGCAAGCAAATGTTCCAATAGATGTTAAACTGTTAGAAAAAATTGCGGCTCAAACAGGGGGTAGATTTTTTAGAGCAAATAATCCAAAAGAAATGAGAGATATTTATGATAAAATTGATGCTTTGGAAAAAACTGAATATCAGACAGATATTTTTCATAGATATTATGAAGCGTTTTTAAGCTTTGTTTGGTTTTTGTTGATATTACTAAGTATAGAATTAATTTTAAAATTTGTAGTTTGGCGAGGCATTGGCAGTTAATATGATTGAATTATTTGGAATTTATTGGGCTGGTACAAATAAAATTTTTTTAATTCCAGTTTTTATATTAGGTATTTTTTTAATAATAAGAAATTATATAAAAAATAAGAAAAATATTTCAAAACTTGTTGATCCTAAAAATATCAATTCTATTTTGCAAAATTGGAGTTGCTGGAAAGAATTTTTAAAAGTTATTTTATTTAGCAGTGCCTTATTTTGCATAATGATCGCAATGTTTCAACCCCAATGGGGAAAGAAAGAATCATCTGTTATGCAAGAAGGAAGAGATTTATTAATCGCATTGGATATATCGCGAAGTATGTTAGCAAAAGATTTGAAACCTAATAGATTGAATTTTACGAAATTGAAAATAAGAAATCTTTTAAAAAAAATGGATTTTGAACGTGTGGGATTAATATTATTTTCGGGATCAGCGTTTTTGCAATGTCCATTAACTTCTGATTACACAGCGTTTTTAATGTTTTTAGATCAGGTAGACGTAGAATCTATAGCTTCAGGAACAACAGCTATTGATAGTGCTTTATTAAAGGCTGTTGATGTTTTTAAAAATAGTGGAGAACGAAAAAACAAATTGTTATTGCTTGCAACAGATGGTGAAGATTTTTCTTTAAATATTGATAAAGCCAAAAATCAAGCACAAAAGGAGGGGATTAAATTGTTTGCTTATGGTGTAGGAACTACGCAAGGAGCTCCGATACCAAAAATGGATTCGCAAGGTAGACAAATTGGGCATGAACTGGATTCTAATGGTCAGATTGCTTTATCAATTTTAAATCAATCATTTTTGCAAGATATTTGTGATGAATTAAATGGAAGTTATATACAAGCATCTTATGATGATTCAGATATTGAAAATATTGCAAAAATAATTAGGAGGTTTGAAAAAGAAAAATTTGAAGATCGCCAAATATCTTATTATCAAGATCAATATCCATGGTTATTGGGTGTTGCATTTATATTATTGATTTTAGAGTGGATTTTATGAGCCTTAAAAAGATAGTAAATTTTATAATTTTATTTTTGTTTATTGTTATGGGCTCTTTATGGCCGATTTCTTTTTGGACTGATTATAAAGCAAATAAAGCTTATAAGGCTAATGACTATAAAACAGTTGGGAATCTTTTGCAAAATGAGCAAATTCATAATCCTAATGATCCTATAGTTAATTATAATCTTGGTATTGCACAATATAAATTAGATGAGTTTGAAAATGCTAAAAATAATTTTCAACGGGCTGTTGATAATTTAGAAAGTGATTCAGAATTGAAAGAGAAATCATATTTTAATTGGGGGAATAGTTATTATAAAAATGCATTAAAGATTTTAGGAAAAAATTGGGAAAAAAATAAGATTGAAGATTCAAAAATACAATCTGCGATAAAAGAAATTGAATTGTCTATAGACAAATACCAGAGTACTCTTGCTATAAATAAGCAAAATAAACGTGCTGAAAATAATTTAAAAGCAGCAGAGGAGTTATTAGAAAAATTAAAACAGAAAGAACAACAACAAAAACAGGATAATGAAGAAAATAAACAAAATGAGCAACAGGATAATGAGCAACAGGATAAAGATAAGAAAGATGAAAATAAAAAGGAGCAAGATAAAAAAGAACAGGAAAAACAAAAGGATGAGTCTTCAAAAGATGAACAATCTCAATCAGATGAAGGACAAAAAAATGGACAAGAACAAAAACAAAAAGAGGACAAAAAGGATAGTTCTAACAAAGAAAAAGAAAACAAAGATGATAGGGAACAAGATGAACTTGATAAGGAACAAGGTGAGAAAGAACAAGAAAAAATGAAGAATCATGATCAAAACTCTTCTCAAAAAGAAGAACAACAAAATGAGTCAACTCAATCTGAAAATGATAGTATTCAAGAACAAGAAGAAAATCAAGAATTTCAAGGAGAAAAAAAAGATACTATTCAAAGTTCACAAAATCAAGAGAAAGATTTAAAAGAAAAAGAAATGATTACTCTTTTAAAAAACCTACAAAATGATGAAGCTCAGTTGCAAAAACAATTAATTTGGCAGAAAAGTAAAGGGCAACCGTTTGCTAAAGATAAACAAAAACCATGGTAAAATTTAAGGGGGATAAAATATATGAACTTTCAAAGTTTTAAAAAAATATTTAGAAAATTTATTTTGTTTTTATTGTTTTCGGTTTCGTTTTTACAAAGTGGTATTACAGTTAAGCTTGAAATTTTAGGATTAGAGCCTTTATATGATAAAAAACAAAATAAAACAATTTTGACAGGGTATGTAGGTGAAACTTTTCAAGTTAAAGTTAAAATTTTAGGAAGTGCTAAAAAAACTGGAAATATTGAAGTAGATGGATTGGAAAAATTGAATGTTGAAGGTACAAGTAATTCTACAACAATTAATATTTTAAATTCAAAACAAGAGACTGAAATTTCTTACATTTATGATGTAAATACAGAACAAGAAGGGGTTTTTGAAATTGGACCGGCAAAAATTGATAGAAATGGAACCGAAATAAAATCTGTACCTGAGAAAATTCTTTTTAAAATATTGAAAAGAACAGGTGATGCAGGAACATTAAATACAGCTCAACAAAACAAAAATTATGATATTTTTTCTAGAGTAGAAATAAATAAAGATGAAGTTTTTTTGGGTGAGCCAATTATATTAAAATTTAAAGCATATAGTTATGGAGATGTTTTACAAGCTGGATTTCTTCCTGTTAAATTAGAGGATTTTTCGATAAAAGAAACTGAAGAAATTAAACAATCACAAGAATTGATTAATGGTCGAAATTATAGAGTTTTGCAAAAAGAATATATTTTATTTCCAACAAGTACGGGTAAAAAAGAAGTACCTTCACTGAGTGCTATATTTCAAGTTCAAGTTCAAAAAAATAAGAGAAGATTTGGTAATTTTATTGATCATGATGATTTTTTTCAAAATTTTTTTAAAACATCTCGTGTGGAAACAAAAAAAATTTTTGTAGATCCTTTTACCATTACAGTTAAACCACTTCCAAATAATAAGAATTTTAACAATATTGATGCAGTTGGTGAATTTTCGGATTTTATAGCAAGCGTTGATAAAAATGAAGCGTTAATTAATGAGCCAATTTTATTTATTCTTACATTGCATGGTAAAGGAAATTTGGATCAGATTTTAGCTCCAAAACTGGATTTGCCATCTTTTTTTAATATTTATGAATCAAAGGTTGATGTAGATATAGATTATTCAAAACAATTTTCATCTGGTACAAAAAAATTTGAATTCGTTATGCAAATAAATAAGCCGGGAAATTTTGAAATAAATAAACAGAAGTTCACTTATTTTGATCCTGAAAGTGAGACATATAAGACCTTATATACTCAACCAATTAGTTTACATATTAAAAAACCGCAAAATATGCAGGAGGAATCGAGCAATAATTTAGATTTGCAAAAAAAAGAAAAAGAAAAAGAGGAAATTGTAGAGCAAAGTGAAAGTAAAATTTTAGATGAAGATATTCATTTTATTGATGAAGATATAAATCAAATTACGAGTCAAAAAAATGGTTACTTACCATGGATAATTTTTTTTATTTTAATATTAATACCCATATCAATTTATGGAGCAAGACATTTTAAGTTATTAAAAGTTTTTAAAATTGGAAAATCTAAAAAAAAGACTTTTAACCAATACAAAAAAGAATTGGAAAAAATTATTAAAAATAAAGAAGCTGGTAAAATTTATACATTATTTTTAAGTTATTTAGCAGAAAAGTTTGAACTTTCTATTAATACTATTAATGAGGAATTAATAGCGAGAAAATTGAAGCAACATGGATTATCTGATGATAAAGTAAGTAATTTTTTAACTTATTTAAATGAATGTGCGGGTATTACTTTTGCTCCAGAATCAACAGCGCAAGATGATTTGCAACGATTTTTACAACAAAGTAGAAAGTGGCTTTTGATTATTGAAAAAAAATAAGTTTTAATTAAAAAGGTAAATATGATAAATCAGAAATTTTTCAAAATTGTTGGAATATTTTTCATATTCAGTGTTGTCTTAAATTCAAAAATTAATTATCAGGAAACAATCCTGCAAGCAAATGAACTTTATAAAAAAGGTGATTTTCAAGCTGCTTATGAATTGTATAAAAAGATTCCTGATCCAAGTGCTCAAGTTAATTATAATTTAGGCAATTGTGCTTATAAGTTAAAAAATTATGGATGTGCTCTTTTATATTGGAGAAGAGCAGAAAATGAATTAGGTTTTTTAAATAAAACGGAAGTGTTGGATAATATTGCTCTGCTAAAAAAGCACTTATCATCACAACAGTCCTCCCAACATTTTGTTTCAAATTTAAAAAATAATCTTATTTTTATTATTAGAAATGTTCCACTTATTGTTATTCAATTTCTTTTTTTGATTGTTTGGATATTTTTATTTATTTACATTAGATATTTATATAAGAAAAGACACAAAATTTTAATTACGTTTTTATTTATAATAATTGCAACATTGGGAGCATTACTTGTTATTAAATACAATTTAGAAAATAAAATTTATGGTGTTGTTGTTTCTCAAAAGGCTATATTATTTTCTGGTCCAAGTAAGAATTTTCCGATACTTGGCTCTATTTCGCAGGCAAGTGAGGTTGAAATACAAAAATCTTCGGATGGATTTTATAAAATTAAATTTAATAAAGCTTTTGGTTGGGTAAGTAAAAAGGATGTGGGGAAAATTTAAGAACGTGATCAAATATGTAATAAATTTTGGGTGGTTATGATCGTATGTGGCAAACATGAGCATGAGGTTTCTATGGGAACAGCAGGTGCTATTTCAGGGGCTGCTGTTGGTTGTGCTTTGTGTAATGAAAAAAACAAAAGAAAAGGTCTAGTTTTTGGTGGTTTGATAGGAAATTATTTGGGACAATCTGTTGGAAGAGAAATAGATGACAATGAAGACAAGCAAAAAAATGTTTCGGTAAATAATAATACCGAAAATTTATCTGAAGTTTTAAGTGAAAAATGGTGTGTTTTTTGTAAACAAAAAATAGATGTTGTAAATGCAAGAAATTGTCCTTTCTGTGGTAAACAGTTGATGTACAAAAAGTTTTGTAGAAAATGTAATACCTTTTTTAAGCCTTATAAAAGTTGCAAATGCAAAACAAGTTTTTCAAGTGTTGTTAAAACCTGCTTGAGTGGCATAGCTGAGGGCTTGGGCAACGCATTAAAAAATAAAATCTGCATTAATTGCAATCGAAAAATAGATTTGGTTGGAGCAAAGAATTGTCCTTATTGTGGTTGTAAAGTAAAAACTTATTTTTATAATCCAACACAGAAATATTGCAGTGTTTGTAGGACCTCTTTTCCTATAGAATCAGAGTATAAATATTGTCCTTATTGTTATCATCGAAATTACCTTAAATTTCGCTGATTCCGCTTAGTAATTTATTCAAAAAATAAACTACTAAGTCCTTCATCAAAATTAGATGGGGGAATATTAATTTTTTTTGTTGGAATAAATATTTCAGTTGTATTGTTTGAATTTATAAATATTAAAGCATCATTCGTACTGTTTGGGCTTAAAAATATAGGATAGTCTTGGTTGAATGGTTCGAATTTATAAATATTTTTATCATATTTAGTTATTAAATTATTAGCACCTGATAAATACAATATTCCTTGATTTTCTAAATGGTAGAAATATTGAAACATTCTTTTATAGCTTCCATAAACAATTAGTTCAATGTCTTTTAGCGGTTTATATTGGCATTTTAATAATGTTTTTATTCTATGCAAATTTAAATCGATAATGATATATTGCATTGCTTTTAGTAAATTAATTTTGTCGTTACTAATAATTTGGAATCCATTTTCGAAGCCTTCTATATTGTCTGCATAAGCCATAACGATACTATATTTTTCAAGATGATTTCTTGTTTCTAGATTGAAAATTTCATCATGTGAAATAGGCGTTGTATCTAGGTCTGCATATATAAAATAATTTGATTCGTTATTATTTAGAATATGTATAGCGATTATTGCGCGCAATATATCTACTCTAAAATATATTGGAATCTCAGAGGAAAATATTTCAGGATTTTTTTTTATTATTGATAATGTTCTGATATCTCGTAAGTTTACGGAAGCAATTTTTTTATCTTGGTTTGTATAATCTTGAATTTCTTTTAGGGTGTTTAATTTGGCATTAGATGAAATGGAATTTTGATCAAACCATATATTTATGACGCTCTTTGGATTTAATTTAGCCCATTCCAAAATATTTTGCAAAAAATTTTTATAAAATTCCGTTTTATTTGGTGATGGATAAATATAAGGGGAATCTTGGTTTATATTTTTGTTTAGCCAAATTAAATTGATACTAGAGTTAAATTGTGCATTTATAGGTTGATTATTGCACATAGAATACATTGAATTTAAACATGTTAGTAAGCTTATAAATATTGTAAAGGTATAAAAATAGTTTTTTTTAAGCATTAATCCTCCATTTAGCTAATTTCCCGAAATTATATATTTTTAATATACCAGGGGTAAGAATAATTACAATTTGATTAGTATTTTACTAAAAAAGTGCCTATTTTTATATCAATTTAAGACTTGTGTAACTAAAAAATATTTAAATTCTTACAATGTGAAAATATTTTTGTGTAATATATTATTAAGTTATAAGAGTATGTTTGTATTAGTTTTTCTATGAATCAATTTTTGGGGAGTAGATATGGAAAAAAACAATAAAAATATATGGAAAGCTTTATTTGCACTAATTTTACTAGCAGGAACTCTTTTATTTGCCGCGGGTTGTTCTAAAAAAGATGAAAGAACAGCTGTAGGTGCTGGATTGGGAGCTGCAACAGGTGCCGGCATTGGAGCTGCTGCTGGTGGTGGCGAAGGTGCTGCTATTGGTGGTGTATCTGGTGGTTTACTTGGTGGTATTATTGGTCGAAGTACCGCTAAAGATAAAAAGAAATAGATAGTTTTATTAATAAAAAAGCACAAAAAGGCTGGTGCACCAGCCTTTTTGTGCTTTTTTAGACCTTTTTTTGTATTTAGTTTAAAATTTTATTTAATGATATTGATAATCTAATAATAGAGTTTGTAAAAGGATTTTGGTAATATTGTGAAATTGCTAGAAATAAATAATTTAAAAGTTGGTATTGAATATAAAATTATATTAAATGGAATTAATCTGAAAGTTCAGTGTGGTGAAATTCATGCAATGATGGGTCCTAATGGTTCAGGTAAAAGTACTTTTGCTCAAACTTTGATGGGAAATTCCAGGTACAAAATAATTGATGGGCAAATATTGTTTTTGGAGCAAAATTTAAATAAGTTGGCTCCAGATCAAAGAGCTCGGTTGGGTATTTTTTTGGCATTTCAGTATCCATATGAAATTGAAGGATTAAGAGTTAAAGACTTTTTGCGAGAAAGTTACAATGCTGTTTATGGTCAAACAGATAGACGTCTTGATTTAAAGCAATTTAATGATTTTTTAAATCAGAATATGAATTTGCTTAAGATCAATTCAGATTTTTTGAATCGCAATTTAAATGTTGGATTTTCAGGAGGTGAAAAAAAGCTTCTTGAAATATTACAAATGGCTGTATTACAACCCAAATTAGTAATTCTTGATGAAATTGATTCAGGTTTGGATGTTAATGCATTACGTGTTGTTTGTGATGGCATAAATGTTATACGCAATAAAAATCCAGGGATGTCTTTTTTGATAATTACGCATTATGCAAGAATATTGAAATATTTAACTCCTGATTTTGTGCATATTTTTAAAGATGGTCAAATCGTGCGTTCTGGTGATTCAAGACTTGCCAATCAGATTGAAACACATGGATATGAGTAAAAAAACAAATTGTTGCTTTTTAAAATTGGCAATACGTATTGTGTACTAACTAATGTTTTGGTGGGTATCTTTTATTAAATTTATTTAGATGATTTTGGTTGATGAAATTAAAGAATAAAAATTGTAATAATTGTTTAAATTCTTGCTTTAAGCAACATGTATATAAAAGTCCAAAAGGTTTGAATGAACAAATTATAAAAAATATTTCTGAAGAAAAAAATGAACCGGATTGGATGTTACAATTGAGATTAAAAGCGTTTGAATTTTTTCAATTCGAGAAGTTTCCTGCATGGGGCCCAGATTTAAGTAAATTAGATATACAAAATCTTTATTACTACATAAAAAAGACTAATAAAAAAGAGACATCTTGGAATGATGTTCCACATGATATAAAAAATACTTTTGATCAATTGGGATTGCAAAAAATTGAAAAAGAATATCTTGGCGGTCTTGGTGCACAGTATGAATCCGAAACAGTTTATCATAATTTAAAACAGGAATGGCAAGAAAGAGGTGTTATTTTTTGTGATACTGATACTGCATTACAAAAACATTTTGATATTTTTAAAAAATATTTTGGAACAGTAGTTGGATATAAAGATAATAAATTTGCTGCATTAAACACAGCAGTTTGGAGTGGTGGAAGTTTTATTTATGTTCCAAAAGGTGTAAATGTTACAATTCCATTGCAGGCTTATTATAGAATTGATTCGCAAAATTTTGGTCAATTTGAAAGAACATTAATTATTGCAGATGAAAATAGTAGTGTAAGTTACATTGAAGGTTGTACGGCGCCTAAAAATTCTGAAAATGATTTGCATAGTGCAGTTGTAGAAATTATTGCGCATAAAAATGCCAAGGTTAAATATTATACTATTCAGAATTGGTCAAAAAGTGTTTATAATTTGGTTACAAAACGTGCACTCGCTCATGAAAATTCAATCATAGAATGGATTGATGGAAATATTGGCAGTGGAATTACCATGAAATATCCAGGTGTTATTTTAAAAGGGCAAGGTGCAAAAACAGAAATTTTATCACTTGCGATGGCTGGTCAGAAAAATCAAATACAAGATTCAGGTGCTAGAGTTTTTCATTTAGCGCAAAATACAAGTTCTAAAGTTGTTTCAAAATCGATTAGTTGTAATGGTGGACGTTCAAGCTTTAGAGCAAAAGTTAAAGTTATAAAAAATGCAAAACAAAGCAAATCTTTTATTCAATGTGATTCTCTTTTACTTGATGATAAATCTCGCGCCGATGCTTATCCATATTTAGAAATACAAGAAAAAAATATCAATGTTGGTCATGAGGCGAAAATTAATAAAATTGAGGAAGAAAAACTTTTTTATTTGCAAAGTAGAGGAATTAAGCCTTTGGATGCACAAGCGTTAATTGTAAATGGTTTTATAGATTCATTTACAAAAGAGCTACCGCCAGAATATGCAATAGAAATAAATAGATTAATAGAAGCAGAGATGAAGGGGGAAAAAAATGAATTATAATATTCACGAGGGACAAAAAGATTTTACAAATATTTTAAATAATGGCATCGATATAAATATTTCTATATACCAAACCCAAAAGCAGCATTTGAGTTTGAAGCAAATTTTTAAAGACAATATCGAAGGAACTGCTGCTTATGTTGAAAATTTAAATATAAAAATAAATTTATACAATAATGCTTGTGTGTTTATCATTGATGATTTAATCGATTTTGATATTACGCGAAGCTGTATAGAATTTAATTTGCATGAAAATAGTGAATTGAATTATGATCTTAAAATTTTAGATACTCAATATGTTGATAAAATAAATGATGGACTTTTAGTTGCTTGTAATCAGCAAGGGTATTTTGAAAAAACAATTAATTTAAATTTTTTAGGTCAAGGTGCTAAGGCAAAGGCAAAATGTTTGCTTAAAGGTTTAGGAAGCCAATTATTTAAATTTAAAACAACACAAAATCATCAATTTGAAAATACAAAAAGTGATTTAGTTATCAAGGGTGCTTTTTGTCAGAGTTCAAAATTTATTTGTGATAATTTAATCAAAGTTAATAAAAATGCCAAAAATGTTGAAGTTTCTCAACAAAATAAAAACTTGTTATTAGGTTGTCATAGTCAAGCTATTTCTATTCCAAAATTAGAAGTAGAAGCGGATGATGTTTCGTGCAAACATGGGGCGGTCGTTAGCAAATTAAATGATAATGAAATCTTTTATTTACAGAGTCGCGGAATGGAACATTGTAAGGCTAAACAAATGCTTATTGATTCTTTTTTTAAATAAAATTTAATTAATTTGTTTAGAATCTGTTTTTTGCGTAAAAACACTATTTTTTTAATTGCTGAATTCCCAAAAAGTCCAAAAAATATCGATTGATATCAAAATCAGTTTTACCCTTTTATTGATAAATTCTTTTTAAGATTATCGAATCTATCGGAAATTTATTAAAAAATAAGTATCAAATTGAGCATTCAAGGTACTGAAATATATTTCTTAATGTTTTATCTGCAATTACCGCATACAATTTTATAGAAAATAAACCTGCTATAGGACATAAAAATCTTTTTTTTTTTTATTATATTGCTTAAACAGAGTTAACATTATAATAATTAAAACATAGTTAAACTAAATAAAAAGATGAAAGGAGAAGATGCTTTATTTTATTTATACCAGCTTATTTATTCTAATAAATTTAGCATTAACTTATTATTTTATTTTTTATACTCCCCAAATTTATATGAATAAAAAAATAATGACTAGAGATATAATTTTTATTATTGTTGGTTCTTTAAGTCCTCTTATTCTTAGGAACTATCTCCCTGAAATGCCCTATAGATTTTATTTTACAGTAACAATACTCTTTGGAGTCACAAGTTTCTTACTAATATTTCTTAATTTTTTATTGCCAGAGAATTTAAAATTAAAATCGAAATTATTTTCATTTATTGAATTATTATTAGCAATAGGCACTATTGTTACAGGAATTTTTCTAGTTTCTCAAACAACTTATTCCTTTGATAAAATTAAAAATATCTTATCTAAAATTATTTTGGCGGTCATTCTTGTTTGGATATTATTGGGAATAGTTAATCTTATAAAAAAATGCAAATCTACAACTTAATTAACCATTTTAATGATACGATAAATTGTTTTATTTCATAGCAAAATACCCCGATTGCTTTTAAGTCCGGGTATGAATGCTATTCTGTTTAAATGAAATTTAATTTTTATTTTTATCAAGACTTTACCTAATGCATAATAGTTTGCTCCAGCAGGTATGATTGAAAATTTTTCATGTATGTTTTTTGAATTCTTAAATCCATTGAAACCTGCTCTGTAGATTTTTTCCGTTTGAAAATTTTTTGTTCTTCGAGTTTGGCAAAAGCAAAAAAAACAGAAAGTATATGGGTTCTCTGTTTTTCAAT
>WJIY01000033.1 GCA_014730005.1 Candidatus Babelota bacterium
AATTCAAATCGATAATTCATAAATTAAATTATAAATTCCAACAACTAATTTATTTATTAATTCCAATAACTCTGAAAACTCCTCTAAAATCTCTATCCTGCAAAAAGGGTTCAACAAGAACGTCATTCACTTTAGCTTTAGGTGGGCCTTTATATAAAGCATCAATAAAATCATCTAACTTATTTGAATCCCCACAAACTGTGATTAAAACACTTCCATCTTCTTGATTTTGGGCAATACCTTCTATTTGAAATTTTTCAGCATTTTTTTTAGCAAAACTGCGATACCCAACATCTTGCACCTTGCCAATAATTGTTATCTTGACACATCTCCTCATTTCATCCTCTTTTTACTAAAAATTTTTTGGTAATTAACCGAATAAATCTATCAGATGATAATTTTATTTGTCAAAAATAAAAATGTTTTAATCAAATAAGTTGCTTGTAAAGCCCCAAATGATAATCAATCATCTTTTCGTTTTTAAAATCCTCAAGATTATCTGTATAATTGCTCATCTTTTCTAGTAAGTTTTTATCTAAAATTATTTGGCATATCTTTTCGCAAAGCACTTTCCAATTACCAGCTTCAACTAAAAAACCATTTTTATTTTCTTTTATAACTTCTGGAATACCAGCAATTTTATATGTAATTACAGGCAGTTTGCTTAATCGCGCTTCAATAACAGCACAAGGCAACCCCTCCCAAAGTGAACTCATAACAAACAGATTCCATTTTTTCATCCAAGATGAAACATCATTTTGCCATCCCAAAATTTCTACGTTATCTTCTAATTTATTTTTTATAATCCAATCTTCAATCAAAGGTCTTTGTACACCATCGCCTATAATTTGAAGTAACAAATTTTCTTTTATTTCGACATTTAAAGATGTATACAATTCCTTAAATGCTTTTAAAAGATCAAATAAATTTTTCTGTGGTTTAAAACAAGAAACGGTTCCGATAATAAACTTTTCGCAATTAAAATTTTCGGTTTTTGTTGCACCATAAAATTTATCCGGTATTTTTTTTGCTGGAAGATAAAACTTATCCCATTCAACAGCAGCTCTAATTATCGAGCTTCTTTTACTAAAAAAAGGTAAATATCTTTTCCCAATCTCACAATCACTTTTTGAAACACATACATAATGATCTGTAATAAAAGCCGTAAAATATTCAAATAAAAAAATTATCGTCCAAGAAATTTTATTTTGAAATTCATGAAAACCAAAACCATGAACCGTATGAACTATATATTTCACCCGTACAAAAAACGCTGCCCATCTTCCCAAAATACCAGCTTTTGTGCTGTGAGTATGTACAATTAAATCAGGATATTTTTTTTTCAATTGTTTTATTTTTTTAATAAGTCGAAAAAATACTTTAAACTCCATTGTAATATTTTTTATACCAACTTCACGTTTAAAATCCTTTAATAAAAAAACATTATTTAATTTTTCTGCCTCTGATACCAAAACACCTTGTGAACCAGAAATCAATGCACCAAATTGACCATTTTCTTGAATTCCTTTCAGAAGAGAAAGACAAACTTTTTGAGCACCACCAAGTTCAAGTTTTGTCAAAACATACAAAACCTTTACTTTCTTTTCCACCTATTCCCCTTTATACAATTGTAATTTTTTTTAAAATCTTTTTGTAATTAAAAAAAGTGCAATTATCAAACAATAAATTACTGATGATTCTATAAAAGCTTGGGCAAGTATTGTTGAACGAAATAAAAAAGAATAATTTTCTGGATTTAAAGCTAATTGGTTACAACTTCTAGAACCAACATATCCAGCAGAAACTGCAGTTCCAAAAGAGCCAATTCCCACAGCAAATGCAGAAACTAAAAAACCAATTGTAGAACTTAAAGGAGTTTTAAACGGAATTGGTAAAAAAATAAGCATAATTGAAATCAATAAAGAAAAAATTAACGGAGTTTCTATAACTGCTTCATTTATTATTGAAAATGTAAAAATTTTATTATAAACATCCTTATTCAACCCAACAGCCTTACAAGAAGAATTTGCAAAAATTGCTTGACCAAATGAAGGCCCAACACACCCAAGGGCAATACAACAAGACGCTGCAAGAAACTTTAAACCTTCAAAAAGTGTAGTTGCTTCCGTCAAATTCATTTTAATTATTAATGCAACAACAAAAGCAAAAACCACAGGTGCTTCTATAATCGATTGTGCTAATAACATTAAAGTTATTATTTTTTGAGCAAAAAAAGGCTGTCTTGAAATTGATACTGCCGTTGCTCTTACAGCAAAACTTGAAGCAATACTAATTGATAAAGCTGCAATCCCAACAGCTAGCGAAATACCTAATTCGGCAATTGCAATAGCGAAAGTTATCTGTGGTAACACGGTAAAAAGAAGTAAAAGAGTAATAACAAGAGCAAAAATAGCACCACTTTCAATAAATGCTAACCCTATAACCATCGAACGAAAAATTGGATCATTTCCTGCTGGTTGACGAGCCATCGAACCCACTGAACTAAATGCAGCTATTCCTTGACCAATACCCGCTCCAATGGATCCTAAGCCTATAAGAATTCCAATTGATAAATAATGCAATAGTTCTGGAGTTAACATATAATAAAATCCTTCTATGCTATTATTAATTCTTCTTCATCGTCGTTTTCTTCTTGTATAGCCACAGCAAGGTAAGTTATTGTTAACATTGTTATAACAAAAGATTGCACAATTCCCTCGAATATACCAAAAAATATTTGTGTTCCAGCTAAAAAGAAAACAATGATCAAAATAAATTTTAAAAACCAATTTGCAAAGTAATGTTTTTCTAAATTGATAATCTTTGTTGCTATCCAATAAATAAACAAACCTGCTAAGGAAAAAATAATAAAATATATTTTATATGGTTCTAATGCATTAATGATTATTAAATATATTATTGCTCCACCTAAAATATTTCCGAATAAACGAAACGACATTGATGCAACTTTTGCAAGTTCCCCAATTATATTTAGTGGTAATAAAACAATAAATGGTTCCGTAAATTCTTTTAAAAAAGCTATAAAACCATGAATTTTGATTTTTTGATATTGAACATAAAAAAAGCTCAAACTTCCTAATGCCAATGTTGTATTTAAATCTTTAGTAGATTCATCACAAAAAGGAAGCAAGCCAATCAAACATCCTGCTAAAGTAAAAAAGAATATTGTAGAAACAAAACTGAAATATTCATATCGAAATTTTTTGCCAAATGATTCTTTACATAAATCATTAAAAAATTCAACCGCTTTTTCATAAACAATTGCTACAATGTTTATTTTTTTTCTTAAAAAATAATTAGCTATAAGAACCAAAACGAATAAGATTGACATAGCGATCCAAGTATTTCTTAAAGTTTCAATATGCATATGCCAAAAAGGATGTGTAAGACCAAAACCTTCGAGGGGTTTTATTATTTTTTCATCAAAAATAGATATTTTCATTTTCAGCCTTACCTAACTTTATTTTTGGTTATGAATAAAATATAACACCAAAATGAAATGATAAAAGTTAATAAAACAATTAGCATATTTATGTTTAGTTTTAAAATTAAAAATAAAAATAAACTGAATAATAAAATGTATCCTAAAATTGAAAATAAAATTACTTTTAAATAATTCGATTTTGACTGTTCTTTGTTTAAACTTAATGTTCTTTTCAATTTAAATATGAAAAGAACAGCATATGAAATTCCAAATACAAGACCTGTTAGCAGGGATTTAATATAAATTACAAACATTATATCTCAAAATTTATAGTTAATTTATAAGCTTTAATATATAAAATTGATAAAAAAATGCGAATTTGAACTATTTAATAACTTAAATCATTGATTTTTTAGTATTTAAATCTGTAAATTAATAATGAAAACAAGCCAATTTTGTATTAATTACAAAGTTTTCATTTAGGGGGCAAAAAAATGAAAAAAATAATATTTTTAACAATATTTAGTTTAATTTTTATAAATATAAATTCTGTATGTTCCGCTCTTACGGTGACCATTAAAAGAGGAACCATATCTGGATTCAAATCTGATACAAAAGAAATAGTTGAAGTAAAAGTAAAAGTAGATGATCAACTAAAAACATCGCACTATTCGGGATTTAATAAATTACCAATCACAGTCACAGGAATTCAGCCAGGTCAAAAAGTTGAAATATCTGCGCGTATTGGTAAATGGATACAAACAGGAATTGGCGAATCTGCAACCTATTTACAAATTCAAACTATTACAATTTATCCAAATTCAGATGTTACATATTATCTTAATGCAAATATTGAAAGTGAAAATCCATTAATGGGTACAATAGAATTTCAATAAATTTATATTTTGAAAATTTTATAGGAAAAGATTAAAATGAAAAAGATACTTTTTTTATTATTTACAATCCTTTCTTATACTTTTTGCTTCCCAGTAACAGTAACACTAGAAAAACAAACAATATACGGATTACCAGTAGATGCAAAACCTATTATGGATGTTCAATTAAAAGTTAATGAACAAATAGTACAAAATTTTAAAAGCATCTTAGATGAACCAATAAAAATAGAAATCAAACCTGAACAACGCCTAGAAATGAATATTCGTTTTGGAATCCAAAAAAATCGCAAAAAAATATTTTTTTGGCCAAATAAAATCTGGATCGTTCAACCCATATCAAACACAACATATTCATTTAACGTTACAATAACCAACATCAATTGGAATTCTAACTATAAGAAACGAAGATTACAAGGAACAATTTATTATATTCAAAATTAAAAAATTCTATTTTTTATTATTTTTATAAAGCATTATTCCTAAAATTACTACAATAATCACCAATAACAATATTACAAACCACATAAAACGACCCATGCCACCTTGGGCATAACGCCAACATTTATAAAAATATCCTCTACCAAATCCACGTCCATTTGAAACATCCATTGGGCCACCTTGGGCGAATAAAATGTTTATTGTTGAAAAAAAAAATGAATAAGAAACTAAACAAAATTTATTCATATTGTCTCCTTTTATTTATTTTTTATGTAACTTGATTGAAATTTTTATTACAAAAAAAAGTATTAGAGCTATTAAAACAATTTTTAATAGCTCTATTATAAAAACAAATCTTAAATAAAATTTAAATTGATCTAATCCAGTAACATTTATATCTGTTTTTGGCATAATCAAGCCCATAGCACTCACAGAAGATGTTATTAAAAAAAAATACATAAAATTAATTACATACAAAATTTTTTTCATTATGCATCCCTTTTTATATATATTTATTTTTTTTAAGTTTGAATTGCAAGAATTCTATTATTTTCTAAGACTGGATAATTTTCTATGATAACTTATCGCAAAATGATGCGTATAATCTCGTAATGCAATTAAAATTTGGCTTGCAAAATTATGCTCATTAAGTTTTTTCCCTTCAATCAAATTTGTAGAAAATATAGTTTCTTCTTTTTTTGCAAGACTAATAACTTCTGCATTTGGTAATACCGATAAAATAGAATTAAGTTGTCCTTTACCACCGTCTATTAAAATTAAATCTGGTATGTCAACTTCGTTTTTATATCTACGTTTTACAATTTCTTGCAAACAAGCATAATCATCTTGTTGATCAATTGTTCTAATTTTAAAACGTCTAAAACAATTTTTATCGGGTTCACCGTTTTTAAATCTTACACATGAACCAACCTGAAACGTCCCCTGTTTATGTGAAATATCAAAACAATCAATTGTTTGGGGCTCTTTTTCTAATTTCAACAAAGCCTTTAAAGATTTCGCCAATCCTTTTTGTTTTTGTATTTCTTGGTGAGCATGAATTGTTGCAAGTTTAAGCAAGTTTGCAAAATGTCCGTCTTTTGGTTTTATCAAAGAAATATTGTAATCTTTTTTATGCCATCTTTTTAAAAAATTTTCATAAAGTCTTTTATCATTTTCATTAAGATCAAAATTAATAAGAATTGTATTTGGACAATAAAAATTTCTGTAATAACTCAAAAAATGATCTTTCCAACTATTTTGTTCTTTTAATGGAAAATAAAAAATCCTTTTCTTTTTAATCGCTGTATTTTTTTCTTTAAATAAAAAAAGCATTTTTTTATTTAAAGTTAAAATCCAAATATCTTTTTGCATCATTGTCTTTGTTGGAGAATTTGGATAATTAGTTGTATTAAGCATCTCAAAAATCTTTTCAAATGATTTGCAATACTCATGCAACTCTTTAGATTTTTCAAATTTCAGATTTGAATTTAATTTTTCAATCTCATTTTTTAGATGTTTTATAAATTTTTTATGTCCTTTCTGTAATGCCAATTTTGCTAAATCAAGCCTTTTTAAATAATCATATTTATTAAAATCAGACCTACAATTTCCCGCACAATTACCAATATGAAATTCAAGACAACCTGATTCCATTTTTGTTTTGCACAAAGAAAGTTTAAAAATTTTTGTTATAAAATTATAAACTTTTCTTGTAGGTATTCTTTCTAAAAATGGACCAAAGTAGGTTCCTTTTTCTTTTTTATTTCTAACAATTTTTAATTCAGGAAGTTTTCTGCGAGGGGAAGTAATTAATAAATATAAAAATGGTTGTCCAGATTTTAAAAGAATATTAAATTTAGGCTGATTGCTTTGAATTAATTGTGCTTCCAAAAGCATCGCCTCTAATTCATTTTTTGTAATTATATAATCAATCTTACTGCTTTCTGATGTAATAATATTAGATTTAAAATCTATATCTGATTTATTAAAATAGCTTAATACCCTTTTTTTTAAATTTTTAGCTTTGCCAATATAAAGAATTTGATCAGCTTCATTTTTGAAAATATAAACACCCGGCAAAAAAGGTAAATTTTTAGCTTGTATATAAATTTTTTTAATATCGTTATTTAAAGCATTCATAATATTATTATGCTATTTTTGATTGAAATAATTGTCAAAAACCAATAGCTTGAATTGATAAAAAATGACATTTTTATATAATTAAATGTAATTTTGACATGTATTACAACTTAAAAAACTATTCCTTAGGAGAGAGATATGAATAAATTTTTTAGATTTTTTGCATTTTTAATATTATTTTTAACTCCTGCATGCAATTCTGATAATTCTAAAAAAGTCCCATTTACTAAAAAATCCCCAAAAAATATTCATATTGCCCACCTTTCAAATGGTTGGTATCCTCAAAATAAGGAAATCCTGAATAAACAATTAAATAATTTTTTCAATTTTGCATACAAAAATTTTAATATGGTTATTAATCCATATTCAATTAAAGCGTTAATTGTTCCTCATGCTGGATATTATTATTCAGGAATTTGCGCCGCATGTGCTTATCAAAATTTATTTGAAAACAAAAAAAGTTTTGAAAAAAATACAAAAATAAAAAAAGTTATAATTCTTGCACCAAATCATACAACTCCATTTCAAGGAATTTCTCTTCCCAAATATGATACTTATCAAACAGTTTTTGGGGACATCAATGTTGATAAAAAATCAATCGAGCTTTTAAAGAAAGAACCAATCTTTAAAGCTATTCCAAAAACACATTTTCCTGAACATTCAATCGAAATTCAACTACCTTTTTTACAAAAAGCAATTAGTTCTTTTGAAATCATACCTTTGGTGATTGGATTTATAAATTCTAATGAATATGATTCAATCGCAAATGCTTTGGCACAAATAATTGATGATTCAACATTAATTATTATTAGTTCTGATTTTATTCATTATGGATCTTCTTATGGATATAAACCATTTGATGATAATATTTTCTTCAAAATAAGATATATCGATTCTCTTGTAATTAATTCTATAAGACAACAATCTTTTGAAAATTTTTCTAATGTACTTAACAATACTGCTGCCACAATATGCGGACAAAATGCAATAAAAATTTTACTAAAACTTTTACAATTAAATATCTTAAAAGATTTGCAAACACGTATAGCTTGCTATTACACAACACCTCAAATTGAAAAAATGCACGCAACCACCGATGACAAACAAAAATCTGAAATTTTATTAAAAAATATAGATGACAATGAATTTAAAAATAGTGTTAGTTATTTATCTTTAATATTTACAACAGAAAAATTAAAAGATTTAGAAAAACAAAACCAATTAACTGATTTTGAAAAACAAGCATTGTTAACTTGTGCAAGAGACACACTCAAAAATTATTTCAAAAACACATCAAAAAAAATAGAGGAACATTTATTATGGCCTATTCCTAGTTTAGGAATAATGCAAAATAAAGGTGCTTTTGTAACATTAAATACCAAAGATGGAAATCTAAAAGGATGCATCGGAAAAATTGTTGCAGAAGAACCTCTTTTTGCAACAGTACAACGAATGGTAAAACAATCAGCATTTCATGATGAAAGATTTACGCCTTTAAAAAAAAATGAACTTGAAAATATCATAATTGATATCTCCGTACTCACTCCACCAAAAAATATTGATAATTATAATGATATTAAAATAGGTAAACACGGAATAATTCTACAAAAATTTATATCTGGTAAAGGTTTAAAATCAGCCGTATTTTTACCACAGGTACCCGTTTCATTTGGATGGGATCTTCAAACTACTTTAGAACATTTAAGCACAAAAGCTGGACTTACAAAAGATGCATGGAAAAATGATTGTAAGTTTCAAGTTTTTGAAAGTTTTGAAATAAGTGAGTAAATAAAAAAATAAATTTATATAATTTTCAATTTTTTTAATTCACTTTCTACAAAATCGTGGTTTTTGCAAACTATTCCATCGATTCCAAGTATTCTAGCTGCAATAATATTTTCTTGCCGATCATCAATAAATAAAGATTCCGATGGTTCTAAAGAATAAGTATTAAGTAAAATTTTATAAATTTGGAGTTCAGGTTTGATTGTTTTTACCTTGTAAGAAATTATTGCGCCATCAAATTTATCTAAAAAATCATAATTTGGTGAAACTGCTTCGAAGTTTTCTTTAGCAAAATTTGAAAGTATGTAAGTTTTATATCCTATATTTTTTACTTTATTTAAAATTTTTATACCATCTGGCAAAACATATAAATGTTTTTCAACATGTTTGTATATCTCTTTAAGTAAATTTTTATCAAAGTCATTTTCAAAATATTTTATTACATCTTCTCTTGATACAATGCCCCTGTCCATTTCATTAAAAATTTTTGACTGAAAAATAGGTACCAAATCTTCTTTTTGTTTTAAATTAAACCTTTCTTTTTGAGTCTTAAAAATTTCTTCCATTAATTTATTTGGTTGCCAATTAACAAGTACTGCACCAAGATCAAAAATTATATTTTTATATTTTGTATTTTCATTCACTTAAATTCCTTTAAATAAAATTATCAAGATAAAAAAATTTAGTCAGACTTCTATTTATTCCATTACAAAGATAATTGTAATAGTAAAACAATACACCAATTATTTTTTAAACGCGAATTCGGGTTAAGTAAAGATGGAAAAAAATTAGAACTATGAATATCTATTATTTATTTTGAGAACTTATCTGGTAGAGAATTTAATTTCTTTAATTCATTATCTTACAAAAGCTCATATTTATTTGAAGTCTTAAGAATTCTATTCCAAATTTTTGAAGCATATTGTTGCGCACATATATCAGTAAGTCTTAATGGCCCATACTTTGCAAATAATTGCTTTGTAGTAAAAATATAAAAAGCTGTTGTAAAAATGAGTTCAAAGCAGTAAATTTATGAAAAAAAAGATTTTTTAAATAAAAAAAGCCAGTCTCAGCAATAAATCACCTAAAGAAAGGACAATTATTTTCAACTCTATATTTATTTGAAAATAAATTTCGACAAGACTAAAGTCCTGTGTATTTAGATGTTGAGTAATAAAAAATCTTTTATTATTATATTAATACAAAAAACGCATTAATTGCGCTGATCTCTCATATTCAATTTAAAAAGTCTTATATATAAGCATATGTAAATACGTTATTAATATTGCAAAGTATGCATTAAGTAGTTATTTAAGACTTATAAAAAATTATAATAATTTTGTTTATTTCGATGGTGGTGATATTGAAAAATTGCCACAAATATTTTTAACCTATTACATGAAAGAGATTATAATGCTAAAAAAACCATACTTATTAAGACTGTTTTTCTTTATTTTATGTCAAAATTTTAACAATATTTTTAGTGCACCCTTCCAAGTTGATGTATTACAAAATAATCACAAAAAAATCATACTTTTTTATGATATTCATGAACAAGGAACACTAGAAAACTCAAAAAAACTTTTTTCTAGTCTTTGCAAAACAATTCAAAATGTAAATAAACCAATAAATTTTTTTATTGAAGGATTAAAATTTCAAAATTGTCTAAAAAATAATAATGCCAAAAACTTTTATGATGTCATTGAAAAATTAGATAATTCTACTGAAGCTTTGGATTTTTTAAGTTCATTTGATTGGATAGAATCAAATAAAAACCTGATTCCCATCAGATTCAAATTTTATGATGTCGATTTAGAATGTCGAGAAATGTTTCGTTATTATATAAATATAAAAAACCGCATAAATTGCACAGATTACTTTTATTCAAATTATATTGAACCAACTTCAGAATATAATTATGAAGTAGAAAATTATATTCCTGAAAAAATAAAAAATATTTTTAAAAATAAAAATGAAGCTAATATTGAAATTGAAAATTATTTTACTCAAGAAGAATTAACAAAATATAAAAATTTTACATTTAATAATTTTTTTAATCTAATTATAAACGAGCAAAATATTATTAATGATTTTTTACAAAAACAAACAATATTAACCTATAAAATCTTTGAATCATGCAATTTTATTAATCAACGAATTCAAGAATGGTACTTTCTTTTAACAAAAGATAATTTTTTAATCGAGGTGTATGGAGAAAAAACTTATAATAAAAATACGAAACAAAATTTATTAAAAAATTTGTGCAATATACCAATATTACAACTTTACAATACGGGTTTAATTTCGCTTGAAGAAAAAAATGAAAGTGAAATTATTAGAACTTTAGATAATATCTTTGAATTACCAGATGCAAGTTTATGTCAATTAGTAGATCTAAAAACAATATGTTTTTTAATCAGCCAAAATAATAATTATTTATCTGTTGTTTTTGCAGGAGGTTTTCACGCAAATTATATAAGGAACCTTATTCAAAATCTTGGATATGAACTAATTGACCAAATTTCACCCAAAAATACATGTGGTAAAATATACCCAGATTTCTTTTCTGCCTATTATGATCAAGAAAATCTAGCGATTCTTGGATCAAACTGTTTTGATTTAATAAACAAATATGCATAAAATTGATTTATTTTAAAAATTTTTTTTAAATTGCTCTAAAAGCTGTTTTTATTGACTTATAAATAAAGAACCAAAAACTATCTAATTAATTATGAAAAAAATTGTTGTTATTGGAAGCTCTGCAGCTTCAATAGGTTTTTTAACAAAATTAAGACAATTAGATTCAAAATCCAAAATAATATGTATTAGCAAATCAAAGCATTTACCTTATAACAAATGCTTACTTGCTGATTATATAGCACAAACAGCCAATGAAGATCGGGTCTTTTTTAAAGATTTAAATTTTTTTAAAAAAAATAATATTGAATTATTTTTAGATACAAAAGTTATAAATTTAAATACAACAAAAAATTTAATATCTCTTGAAAACAAGAAACAAATCAAATTTGATTTGTTATTTATCGGAACTGGAACATCTCCAACAATTCCTCAAATCAAAAACATTGAAAATTTAAAACACATATTTACATTTCAAACGATAGATGATGCTTGGGCAATATCGGATTTTATAAAAAATAAGAAGGTAAAAAATGCAACAATTGTTGGAACTGGGCTAACAGGCATTGAACTTGCAGATACATTATCTTGTTTAAATATAAAAATTAATTTAATTGGAAAATACAAGCAAATAATGCCAAATCAATTAGATAAAAATGCTGCCGCAATTATAGAAAAACTAATAAGCAAGCGTAATATCAATTTTATAAAAAACACTGTTGTTACAGAAATAAAAAAAGGTTATAAATTATTTTTTGATAACAAAAAAAATATTCAAACAAATATGATGATTTTTGCAACTGGCAATAAAACAAATATCGATTTTTTGCAAAAATCAAAAATCAAAATACAAGACGATGCAATATTAACAAATGAATATATGCAAACAAATATCAAAAACATTTACGCTGGCGGAGATGTTTGTTTAGTAAAAGATATTTTAACCAAAGAATATGTAAGAAGTAGTACCTGGCCTGACGCCACAAAACAAGGTATGATTGCTGCTTCAAACATAAAAGATAAAAAAGAAATTTATCAAGGAATAATACAAACAACATGTTCACATATTTTCGGGAAAACTTTTATAAGTTGTGGCTCTATTGCTCAAACACCTAAAAATTGCAAAATAATAATTAAAAAAGATCAAGATTTTTACCATAAGTTTTTAATAAAAGATGATAAATTAATAGGCTTTATACTTCTTGGAAAAATTAATCAAGTCGGTTTTTTCAAAAAAATGATTTTAGAAAAACTTTCTTGTAAATCATTATCTAATCTTGAGAGTTAATAAGGTTAATACGGATAAAATAATAGATATAATCCAAAAACGTATTGTTATTTTTGGCTCTCCCCAACCCAAAAGTTCATAATGGTGATGAATTGGAGCCATCTTAAAAACTCTTCTTCCAAAATATCTAAATGAAAAAACTTGAATTATAACTGAAAGTGTTTCTAAAACAAAAATTCCACCACAAAGTATTAACAATAATTCTTGTCGAGCCATAAGAGCCATTAATGCAAGTCCAGCACCTAAAGCTAGAGACCCAACATCACCCATAAAAATTTGTGCTGGATATGTGTTATACCATAAAAATCCTAAAAGAGTTCCAACAAGTGTTGCACCTAAAATTGCAAGTTCAGCGCTTCCAGTAAATGGAATATAAAGATACGATGCAAACTGTTTATGCCCAGCCAAATATGCGATTATTGAAAAGGTTATAAAATTAAACATCAAAGGACCTGCCGCCAAACCATCTAATCCATCAGTCAAATTTACAGCATTACTTGTTGCAACAATTACAAAGGCTGCCCAAGGAATAAGTAATATCCCAAAATCTGGGTTTAAATTTTTAAAAAAAGGAATACATAATTTTGCGCTTGGATTTACAAAAAAATACCATATTAAACTTATAAATATCGCAAATATTATTTGAAATATAAACTTGGTTTTTGAAGAAATTCCTTGATTTTTTTTTATTTTAAACCAATCATCTAAAAAACCAATTGCTCCAAAACTTAATAAACAGAAAAGAAAAATCCATGTATTTATTTGTGTTAAATTACACCATAGTAATGTATTTATGGTAAAGATCATTAAAATAAATAATCCCCCCATTGTTGGCGTATCATTTTTAACCAAATGACTATCAGGAATCCATTCTCGAACTTGTGAACGAAAGTTTTTCATCGATGTTTTTATAAACCAATTTCCAAATAAAAAAGAAAAAATAATAGATGTTAAAAGTGCTAAAATGATTCGCACACTGACATAATGAAAAAGATTTAAAAAAGTATATTTTACTTTTAAAGCTTGTGCTAAATGATAAAGCATTACTCATCCTTATAAAAAAAAATAAAAATATGAAACTAAGATTAATATGAAAAGAAATAAGGTAAAGAAATAAATAAAAAATGAATTATGTTTTAGATAACCAAAAATGTTTAATTGCAAAAATTATTAAATATAAAAAAACTAAAATGCTAACAAAAATTACCACGTAAAATAAAACATGATTTATAGAAGCCAACTTATTTATATAATATCCAGCTATAGAGTAAATTATAGTCAAAGGCATCGTCCCAATTGCTGTAATAAATATTATTTTAAATAATGAAATTTGAGATATCCCTAAAGCTAAATTTAATGGAAAGCTTGGCATAAAAGGAATTGAATGTATTATAACAATATAACTCAGACCATACTTTTTTAATTGTTTATTTAAGGGTTTTAATTGATCACTATATTTTTTTTGAATCCAATCATGCCACATAAATCTAACTAATATACATAAAATCGTTGTTCCTAGTATTATGCTTATCATTGAATAAATAATGCCATAAATAATTCCAAAAAAATATCCTCCTATGATTGTAGCACTTATAGGAATTCCAAATATAATTGAAAATATAAAAATCAAAATATAAATTATCGCAGCAATCAAACTGAAATGATTTATCAGACTAATTAATTCATTGTGAAATTTAATAACATCTGTAAGCAAAATGGGATTTAACCAATATATAATTTGTATTATGATCAAGCTTAAAACAAAAAGAACAGTGGTTATTAATTTCCAATATTTCATAACAATATTTTTTTATTATTTACTATTTGCGTTTAGAAGATTTACCTGCAGGCTTATGTTCCGAAATATATCTAGCCTGGATACTTTTTTTAGCCTTTTCTTTGGTATCGGAATGAGCCACAACCTTCCATTTTCCTTTTTCTTTTTTTAATATAGGCCAACCTTTTGTTTTAGTTTTTTGTCCTACTTTATAAGGCATATTTCATTCCTTTTTTTGAATTTTATATATTATAATTCTAAAAATCAAAATATGTTATTTCTACTCCATAAAACAATAATTTTTAAAATTAACAATAAAAAATCAAAAAAGAACTTCACAATTGTTTAAAATTATATTTTGTATTAAAGTAAGATGTGTGGGGGAATTTAATTTATCTTTTAAGAACTAAAAAATATGAATAATAATTTTGATGTAATTGTTGTTGGTGCAGGACATGCCGGCATTGAAGCGGCTTATGCTGCTGCTAATATGGGATCTAATACACTACTTTTAACAATGGATATAAACAAAACCGCTTTAATGCCTTGCAATCCTTCAATTGGGGGTCTAGGGAAAGGACATATCGTGTACGAAATAAGTGCTCTTGGCGGATTAATGCCTAAAATTTGCAGTAAAACCTACTTGCAAGCAAGAATGTTAAATACCAGAAAAGGACCCGCAGTACAAGGTTTACGTTTACAAATTCATAAATATAAATACAGCCAAGTAGCAAAAGAAATGCTGCAACAAGTAAAAAACCTTTCAATTTGTCAGGGTATGGTAATCAAAATTTTAACAAAAGAAAAAACCAACAAAAAAAAAGTTATCGGAATCAAGCTTGAAGATGACACAAAATTTAATGCCAAATCTATTGTAATCACTTCCGGTACATTTTTAAATGGAACAATTCATATTGGTTTTGAATCAGAGTCTGCAGGACGAAGAGGCGAAAAAGCAGTTCCTTTACTAACTCAATCATTAGAAAAAGCAATCGGAATTAAATTTGCAAGACTAAAAACAGGAACCCCTCCAAGAATTTTGAAATCTAGTGTTGATTTTTCCAAATTAGAAAAACAAATTGCAACACCATTAGATTATCTTTTTGAATTCGACAGTATAAATGTAGAAGAAAATGTAGCTTGTTACATTACACATACAAATGAAAAAACTGATCAAATAATAAGAGGTAATTTTGAAAAATCCGCATTGTTCGGAGGAAAAATATCTGGAGTTGGACCAAGATATTGCCCTTCGATTGAAGATAAAATTAAAAGACATCCAGACAGGAAATCACATCATGTATTTGTTGAACCAGATGGTGAAAATTTAGAAGAAGTCTACCCTGCAGGTCTTTCAACATCATTACCTTTAGATGTACAATATGGATATATTCAAAGCATGGAAGGTTTTGAAAAAGCAATAATATCTAAACCTGGTTATGCTATTGAATATGATTTTTTACAACCCAATAATTTAAATCATTCACTTGAAGTAAAAAATGTTGAAGGTTTATTTTTTGCAGGACAAGTTAATGGAACAACTGGTTATGAAGAAGCCGCCGGTCAAGGAATTGTCGCAGGTATAAATGCACACTTAAAAAATAATGGACAAGAACCTTTCGTTTTAAATCGAACTGAAAGTTACATAGGAGTAATGATTGACGATTTAATTACAATTGGGGTTGATGAACCATATCGAATGTTTACTTCTCGTGCAGAAAGAAGACTCCTTTTACGTCAAGATAATTCTTTTTCAAGATTAATGCCATATGGTAAAAAATTTGGATTAATTTCAGATAAACTTTATAAAAAATTTTTAAAGGAACAAGAAATTATACAAAAAGGAACTCAACTTTTAAAAACTTCAGATAAACAAAATATAATATTCAAACTTTTTCATTCAACTGAATTTACAAACCCAATAAAAGAAAAAAGTAGAACTTTATTATTCCAGTCTTTAACAAATCAAATACCAAATTTGAACATCAATGATATTTCAAGCAGAGCACTACTTTGCATTCATGCTGAAATTAGATATGATGGCTATCTCGAAAAAGAACGCAAAGAAGCTGAAAAAGTTTTGCAATTTCAAAATCTAAAAATTCCAGAAAATATAAAATATTCAAACATGCCCGGATTAAGTGTAGAATTACAACAAAAATTGAATTATCATCAACCAAAAACAATTGCTCAAGCACAATTAATTCCAGGCATGACTCCCGCTGCGATATCAATTTTAATATTTAAATCAAAGCAATTACTTAAAAAATGTTAATTTGGTTTGTTTATTAAAAGGAGAAAAGTTTTTGAAGAAAATAAGTTTACCAATGGCGGTCCTAATAAACATTAATATTATTTTAGGTGCAGGAATATTTATAAATCCCCGTCCACTTACAAAATTTCTAGGTGTCTGGGGATTTTGTAGTTATATTCTAGCCTCGTTAATAGTTTTTCCAATCGTTTATAGTATTTCAAATCTTGCAAGTGTTTGGCCAACTGCTGGCGGAATGTATATTTATCCCAAAAAATATCTCAATTCATTTTTAGGTTTCGTATCAGGATGGGGTTATTTTTTAGGAAAAACAGCATCACCTGCCTTACTTATTCACACATTTGTAACTTTTTTCTATAACCAAATTTATTTCTTTAAAATAGCTCCAATATTATTTTGGGATTCTTTATTTATCTTTTTTTTAATAAGCCTAAATATTTTTGGTGTATATATTGGTGGAAAAATTCAATATTTTTTCATAATACTTAAAGCCATTCCTATCTTAGTTGTAATAATTTTGTATTTATTTTTTTTTAATACAAATTTTTTTTCAAATTTTAATTCCATAAACATTCAAAATTTATTTCATTGCTTACCAAGCGCAATATTTGTATTACTAAGTTTTGAAATGATATGCTCAATTGGACACATGATTGAAAATCCAAATAAAAACCTGCATGCTACTATTTTTTTATCATTTTTTAGTGTAGCTACTATTGCTACGTTATTTCAATTTCTAATATTTGGGCTAGTTGGAACAAATTTATCAAATTTATCGGATCCAATAGACTGGACTGCAAAAATAATTCACAATCCTATTTTAAATATAATTTTAAATTTTTTAATTTTTGGCTCAATTATTGCTGGAGCTTTCGGATCTTTAACAACAAATTGTTGGAATTTATACAAATTAGCTCAAGATAAACATTTTCCTCTATCAAAATATCTGACCATAAAAAACAAATATAATGTTCCGTGGACTAGTTTAATAATTGAAGGAATTCTTGCATGTTTATTATTAGCAATTAGTATCGATTTAATTCCATTGCAAAATATGACGGTATTAGGAATCGGGTTTGCTTATCTTTTAAACGCATTTTCTGCAATAAAAATAGAAAAAAAAAATTATAAAATATTTTCGTACATTGCCATTGTAAGCAGTCTTTATATAATTTTATTATGTTTCAATAATTTAATGATTTATGGAATCTCAATTGCTTTTTCAACTATCTTTATTTTTGGGATAATTTTTAAAATTATTAAAAATTTAAATTTGAAGTTGCATAAATAATGGCTTAGATAAATCAATAATAGAACCAGACATAGGCTTTTGATCAATTATTTTTATTTCATTATCCATTTCTTTTCGATCAATTTGCGCCGTATTAAAAATCTCCACCTGAACTTTTTCTCTTTCTAAAGCTCTTTTAACTTCATTTATAGGCAAACCTTTTAAATTAGGAACCACATACAAACTTTGATTACCTTGAGAAATATAAGTTATCAATTTTCTATCTTTATCAAGCTCTTGATCATATTGTGGATATTGAGCAATGCAAGTATCGAATGGATACAAACTTTTTATCCAAAATATTTTTGTAGATAATCCCATTTTAGAAGAAATTGAAGTTATAAATTTTTGATTTTGCCCCAAAAAATTGGGTGCTGCTATTCCTTTAGGTTTTTTAGAAATAGTAAGTAATAAACATTGATTAACACGAATAATACTTTGTGGCTTAGGAAGTTGATCTAGAATTATACCTTCAGGTAAATTCCAATCTTCTTTTTCTCTTAACAATTTAATTGAAAGTCCTTTTTTTGCTGCAATATTTATACCTGTCTGTAAATTTTTTCCAATAACATTTGGTGTATAAATTATTTGTTTCTGAGCAAAAATATAAATAATAAAATAACCAAAAAGAAAACTAACAAATGGTAAGAAATAAAAAAAAGAATATAAATTTTTTACATTCATTATTTATGATCCACAGCCTGGGCATAGGATTATTAGACATTTTTCATTTATAAATATTGAATTCTATTAAGCATGCTTATAAGCCGGATTCTGTACTTAAAAATAAGTGACAATCATCTATCTTTGCGACGTACCCGCAGGCAATTAAAAAATAGGAAATTTATAACCTGCTTATTTCGTCTTGCTCCAAGCGGGGTTTACCTCATACATATATTGCTATATATATCCGTGCGCTCTTACCGCACATTTTCACCCTTGCCTAAAAAATTAGGCGGTATTTTTTCTGTGGCACTTTCCGTAGGTTTTATAACCTCCCTTACTTGAATATGTTTTTTACATATCTTGTAAGGCACTTTTCCTATTAGGAGTCCGGACTTTCCTCTCTTGATTCAAAGAGCGATTGTCCCACATGCTTAATAGAACAACATATACTATTAGTAGATTAGTTGAAATTTTAAAAATAGTCGAACAAAAGGTAATATTTTGACTTAATATAAGCTTTTTTATCAAAAAATCCTGTAAAAATATCGCTATTCCTAAAAATAAAAAACATATAATTTTTTTCGGCAAATCCAACAAGAAATAAGATTTTCTACAAAACATCCATAATGGAAGAAGATAAAGCAAAGTAAGCCCAACTCTTGAATACATTAATTGATCTTGCAACATTAAAAAACCTATAGGAATATAAAAGCTTTTTAAAAATGATATTTTATAATTTTGTGCATAAATTTGCAAAATTATAAAATATCCAAGCAATGAAAAAATTAGCCATTTATTCAATAAAGCAAATAATGCTAAATCAAAAATAAAAAATAAAATTGTTATAAGCATTATTAATCCAAACTAGAAATTTATTTATATTTTAGTAGTTTAATTCAAAGAAGGTATAAAAATAAATTATTAAAAAATATTCAAATATTTTATATCTTATTTAAACATAAATTATTGAATTAAAATATGTTTTATTATTTTTATAAGGATAAATGCAATGCGTGTAGTTTCAGGTATACAACCTACGGGAGTAGCTCATTTAGGCAACTATTTTGGAGCATTTGCAAATTGGATTGAACTACAAAACGCAGGACATGAATGCTTCTATTTTATTGCTAATCAACACGCAATAACTATTCCTCAAAACAATGAAATTTTAAAGAAAAATACATTAGAAATTACAGCAATAATGCTAGCTGTTGGGTTGGATCCAAAAAAAAGTACAATTTTTATACAATCAGATATTCCTGTTCATACACAACTTTCATGGATATTAAGTTGTTTAAGTCCAATTGGCGAAATGGAAAGAATGGTTCAATTTAAAGAAAAATCTAAAATAGATCCATCTGCTACAAATCTAGGACTGCTCTCTTATCCAACATTGCAAGCTGCTGATATTTTAATATATAAAGCAGATTTGGTTCCTGTAGGAATAGATCAAGCTCAACACCTAGAACTAACTCGATTATTAGCACGTAAATTTAATAATACTTATAAATCCATTTTTAAAGAACCAAAAACTTTGCATACAAAAACTACAAAAGTTGTTGGATTGGATGGCGCTGCAAAAATGAGCAAAGGCCTGAATAATTATATTGGTTTAGTAGAAGATGAAAAAACGATTTGGAAAAAATTATCGGTAGCAATGACCGATCCCGCCAGAAAAAGAAAAACCGATCCTGGCAATCCAGCAATTTGCAATATTTACATACTACATAAATTATTTTCTTCCCAAAAAGATTTAGATTGGGTTGTTGATGGATGTACAAATGCAAAAATAGGATGTATAGAATGCAAAAAAAAATTATTTGAGAATATAATAAAATTAACAAATCCTATAAGAGAAAAATATTTAAAGCTAATTAATAATCCAAATGATTTAAAAGATATTCTAAGCATCGGCGCCAAAAAAGCAACCATTATTGCTCAACAAACAATGGATGAAGTAAATGCTTTAGTTGGTTTTAAATATTTTTAATTCTTGTAAGGGAAAGTAATGAAGCAAAGTTTGCTAACTATTTTAAGAAATAAAAATACAGGGCTTATTGAATTCAGGAATGCTACTAAAAAATTAGCTCTTATTTTAGCACAAGAAACATCTAATCATTTAGAAAAACAAGAAATTGAAATAATTACTCCTGAGGGAAAAACAAAGGGTGTTGAATTAAAAAATGATATTGTTTTTATTCCTATCTTACGCGCTGCTTTATCTTTATTACCTGCATTTCTAAAGTTTTTTGAAAAAGCAAAAGTTGGATTTTTAGGATTGAAACGGGATGAAAAAACCACAATTCCAGAAATATATTATAAAAATTTTCCCCAAATATCAACTTCTGATGATGTAATTATTTTAGATCCAATGATTGCAACCGGTGGAAGTGGAGAAAAAGCTATAGAAATTTTAATAAAAGAAAGAATCAAAGAAGAAAAAATAATCTTTGTTGCGGTTATTTGTTCACAAGAAGGTTTAAACCGAATTAAAAATAAATTTTCCAAAATTAAAATTATTTATGTTCAAAAAGATTTAGAATTAAACAAAAACAAATTTATTGTTCCAGGTTTAGGTGATTTTGGAGATAGATATTTTGGAACCTTAAATCATAAATAATTGTCTAACCCAATCCCCAGTAAATTGTGTTATAAATATAACAACTATAGCTATAAATATATGTTCACATATAACTGGAAAAGGTTTTACTTGCTTCATCTTTGCAACGTAATAACTAAATAAACCTAATAAAAAAAACCCTAAAGCAATGTCAAATTTTATAGCAAAATCTAAAGAAAAAAGAAAAACAGGAATTGCAAAAATCAAAGCCATTAAAAATTTTGCTGTAAAAGTAATTATTGTTGATTCCCAAACATCCCTCGTAGATGCTCTATCTTCAAACTCTTTTGCTATATGTATTCCTAAAGAATCTGAAAAAGAATCTGATATTGCTATTGTTAAAATACCCCCTAATATTGCAAGCCGTGAATATGTTCCAGCATGTAGCCCAACAACTAGACCTAAAGTTGTTATTATTCCAGATGTTACCCCAAAACCTAAACCTGTTTTAAATGAATGTTTCATATGTCTTTACTTTCAAAAAAACACAATTTGAATTAATCAAACTTAGCAAAATAACATTTTAGTAGCTATATGTTATTTGTAAAGAAAGTCGGTATTAACTTGATAATATAAATTTATATAATGTTTGTTTATAAAAAAATTATTTCCTTATAAAATGTTTTTAAATAAATACAAGCTTAGGTTAAGAAATAAAAAAAATTATATTTTACGTTTAACTTGAGGAAGAAACTTTAGTTTCGAGTCGAATAATTTTATGTAAATACAATTTTTGGGAAAAAATAATTAAAATTTTCTGCAAAATTTGCTTCGATACGCTTCGCTTATTTACAACAGGCATTCGACTCGATATCAAAGATTCTTTGTTTGTTGTTGACTTCGAACATAGGCTGAACGAACGGAAAGAGAAAATAATTACTATAAAAATAGGATATTGCTGATTAAGTTAATCAATTTTTTTAAAAAAAAATTGATATTTAAATAAAAATTATATGATTTTTTTATCCAGCGTTTGCGTTAAATAAATATTAAATCCAAGAAAACAGGAATTAATGTGGGAAAACATATATCAAAATATTTAAATCATTTTGTATCTAAAGACCATACTTGGAAATTAGAATTATTTCAAAATTGGGAAAAAATAATTGGTAAACTAAAAGATAAAGTTATAATCCATAAAATTGAAAATAATTTATTGGTTTTAGCTGTTAATCATCCTGTCTGGGCAAATGAAATTTATTTATTAAAAGATTTATTAAAAAAAAAGGTAAACATTTATTTAGAAAAAGAAAAAATTAAAAAAATACAAATAAAAACTATATATTCATATAAGCAAAATCAAAAAAAAGAAAAATTTTCTTTTTTTTATAAAGATAAAAATAAAAACCCCACAAAAATCACATTAAATGACGCTGAAACGGAAAATTTATCTAAAATTAATAACAAAGAACTAAAATTTTGGTTAAAAAAATTTTATGTCACTTGCAAACGGGGGAGAGTAAAAAAATGAAATTAAAATTAATTTTTTTATTTTTATACATAAATATTTATTCACATTATTTGATCAGCAATAATTCCAATTCTCAAACAAATGATTCCTGGTTTACTAAGGCAATAAAAAGCATAAAAAAACAAATTCAATGGGATCAAAATCAAAAAAATAATACATATGAAGATAATGGTTTTGAACTTATTTGGGCCGATAAAAACCTACATCCCTCAGCAAAAAACTATTTTTTATATCTAAAATCCACATACCAACACTTAAATGGGCAATTACTAAAATCTTTACAATCTTTTGAAAAACTTTTTTCTATGGAAAAACCTAAATATGCACATGAAGGCTTTATTAGACTACTATATGATTTAAATCAATTTGAAAAAATAAACAAACTGGATAAAAATATTAAAGAATACTTTGATGATAATTTAGATATTCAACTTATTTTTGCAGAATCTTTATTAAATTTAAACCAAGATGAACAAGCTGAAAGATTATATAAAAAACTTGCTCAAAAATATCCTGATAATGAAAAAATTGCATATTATTCTGCGGTTTCTTATTTAAAAAATAATAAACTCGATAAAGCATTAAATTTTATAAAGAGCTGTTTAAATAGGCCATCACTTAAATCCAAACATTTCTTATTTCATTTTTTAGCCTCAAAGGTTCATCTTTATAAAAAAGATATTTATAATGCAATGATATCTATTAAAAAAAGTTTGCAGTTATATCCAGAATTTGAAAAAGGGTGGCTATTAAAAGCTTTACTTGAAGAACAACAAGGTAGAATAAATGAAGCAATTTCAGGATACAAGAAATTTTTAGATATAACAGGAGAAGATACAGCAGTTGAAAAACAATTAATACAATTATTATTTAACTCCGGCAGATTTAAAGAGGCTGGTGATATATTACAAAAAATGGAAATCGATACACCAGAATATTATTGCGATCTGGCATTAATTAAATGGAAATCAAATGAATATAAAAGTGCTCTTGAAAATGTAAATAAAGCAATCGAAAAATTTCCTAATTTTATAAAAGCAAAATTACTTAAAATTGAAATCCTAATATCTCAAAATAATAAAAAAAAAGCACTTCAATTTGTTCAAAATTGGCTAAAAGAAAACCCTTCAAGTTTATCTGTAATTCGTATTTTAATAATGCTTCGAAAGGGTGGGGTAGAAACTACAACTATTATCAATACACTTGAAGAAATTTTATCCAAAAATCAAAATAATAAAACAATATTAGCAGTATTAGCAGATTTATATCTAGAAGAAAAAAATTTTGATGCTGTTTTAAATTATTGCAATAAATTACTGGAAAAAACTCAAGATCCAATATTACAATCAAAATTATTATTTCAAATGAGCTATGTTGCATTTATGAAAGGAGAAGGGGATCAATTAGAAAAATATTTAAACCAGGCATTTGAAAAAAATATTATTTATCCTTCTTCATATAATTTACTTGCCTATCATTATGCACAAAATAATAAAAAATTACATGAAGCGATCAGGCTAATCAATATTGCTTTAAAAAAAGAACCCAAAAATTACTATTTTTTGGACACAAAAGGATATATCTATTTAAAAATGGGAAAAATAAAAGAAGCAATATCTTTATTTAAACAAGCAATAAGCTTCGCGGAAAATGATGAAATAATACAAAATCATTTAAATATAGCACAATCGCTTGAAAATAAACCTCATCATCAAATTTCTGCGAAAAAAAATTAAAACAAAATTTATATATTAATTTGATTTCAAAACAAATCGATATAATTTTTTTGACCAAATTGGACCTGCATAATTAATTCCAATTCTGGGAGTTTTAATAATTTCATTAGATTTAATTTGTTTGGCATGATCCTCAACCCATAAAAAAGAAGTTGGTGCAACAATTTTTTGATTAAATGTTTGATCTATTTTTAAAAATTTAGTTAACCTTCCAGGACCAACTAAATTTTTAATCCCTCTTATTAAAACTGCAGCAGGATAATCTTTTGGACCTGTAACTATATTTAACATCCAATACATGCCATAAATCATATATATATAAAAATATCCAGCATCAAGATACATTGCTTGAGTTCTTTTTGTTTTGCCAAATCTACCATGGCATGCAAGATCATTTGGACCATCATAAGCTTCAACTTCTGTAATCATCACTGCAATCTCTTCATTTCCGATTTTACGTACTAGAAATTTCCCAATAAGATTTTCAGCTACATATGTTACTTTTTTATTAAAAAAATCTGATGTTAATATTTTATTCATAAATATTTAATTAAAAATTAAGTATCTTCACTATCTAAATCTTTTAAAATTAAACTTGTTTTTTCAATCAACTTTTTCTTTTTTGCCTCTGATATATTTTTTCCATCTAGATATTTTTCTAATAAAGAATCTATATTCATATCAATTTTTAATGTAGTTCTTCTTTCTTTTATTTCTGGTTTACGTATCGGATTAACCGATACAAGATGCATAGCAGGCAAACAAGCTCTTTGTATTTGTTGTAAATCTACCTTATCTTTTGTATCTTCTGGGATATGATAAATTATTTTCAAAATAGAATCTTTTATATCTATTTTTTTCATTTCTTCAAGTATTTGTTCGGTTTGATTTTTATTTTTCTCTAAAAAAACTTCAACTTGAATCATCGGTCGAATATTAAGTTTTACAAATTCAAATAAACATCTAGTTTTTTTTTTAACATCAATTTCTACTTTACAAAAGCCTTTCGCTTCTTTTCGTTCACCAAAATCAATACGTTCAATGGAACCAGAATAAACAACCGGCGGATAACTATTTGAATTTAAATTTTGATGTCGATGCAAATGACCTAAAGCCACATAATCAAAATTATTAATTGATAATTGTGAATTAAAAAAAACAGGATCATTGCCAAAAATTGCACATTTTTCAGAACCCGAAAAAATTCCTGTACCAACAGTTAAATGTCCAGCTAAAATTGAAGGAATTCTAGGATCAAGTTTAGACGCCAAATTCTTTATAATATTACTGACAGCTTGAGACAAAAAATTTGTAATTTGAATATTATCTTTAAGATGAAATTTCTTATCAGTAATAATATTATTTCTTGTAGGCCATGGAATTCCGATAATTTGAATAGGACCATTTTTAGTCTCTAAATTTAAAATATCAGGTTTCGAAAAAACATAAAATCCATCTGTCGGAATCTCACTTAAAATATCTAATGAATTTACTTTTCCAAAACTCAAAGGATGATCATGATTGCCTATAATCGAAACAATAGGAATATTTGCTTGTTTTAATTGAAAAAACAAATTCATTAAAATCTTTTGATGCGTAGGTGTTGGAAATGCAGTTTTATATGCATCTCCACAAAATAAAAAAAAATCAATTTTTTCTTTAATAGCTAAATCAATACATTGCTGGAAGCTATTTTTAAAATCTTGCAATCTTGAATGTACACCTGTAATTGAATTTATTTTTCCATAATTTTCAACTCCAAGATGAATGTCTGCTGTATGAAAAAATTTTATCATAATACTCGTTCAGATTCTTTATCTTTTACTGCTCCAATAAAATTCAGTGTTAAATTATTTTGGTTTTTCGAAGTTTTTTTAGTTTTTGATTTGGTGTTATTTTTTTTAATTTTCGAGGCATAATCCCTTTTATTTTCTTGCTTTGCTCTTGCAATAGCTAAACTTTTTGACGGGACGTCTTTCGTTATTGTAGATCCACCAGCGGTATAAGCTTCACTACTTATTTTTATAGGTGCAATAATAGTATTATTACTTCCTACAAAAACACCATCTTCTATTGTAGTTTCATGTTTTTCAAAACCATCATAATTACATGTTATTGTTCCAGCACCGATATTTACAGATTTACCTATTTTTGAATCCCCTATATACGAAAGATGTTTTAGTTTGGTTCCATTATCAATTTTGCTATTTTTTATTTCTACAAAATTTCCAACCTCCACATTATCACCAATTATCACATCCTTTCTTAAACGCGCAAACGGTCCAATTATTGAATTTTCACCAATTTTGCTTTGTTGAATAATTGAATGAGAACGAATATTACTATTATCTCCAATGATTGAATCTTCAATAATGGAAAGTGCACTTACATTACAATTTTTGCCAATCTTTGTACCCTTAAGCAATAAAGTTCCCGCTCCAATAAATGAACCTGTGCCAATTTCAACATCATAATCTAAATGTATACTTTGTGCTAAATCAAATCTTACACCTTTTAGCATCCAATATTTCATTAATTCAGAACGTTTTACTTGCTCAACTGCCCACAATTCTTCTAAGGTATTAACACCACGAATATCATCATATGCAACAGGAATCGTTTGCACTTTTAAATTTTGTGAACTTGCAAGATTAACTAAATCCGTAATATAAAACTCTCCAGATTTAGAACTTTTCTTTATTAAATCTATATTTTTTTCTAAAAATTTTTTAGTAAAAAGATAAACTCCAGCATTAATTAATGTGGTAAATTTTTGATCCTCATTACAATCCTTATCCTCAACAATCTCAATTTTTGTATCGGTTTTTATAACTCTTCCATATCCAAAAGGATTTAATGCATGTGCAGATAAAAAAGTGACATCTGCTTTTTTATCTGCATGCATATTTAATAAATTTTGAATGATATCCTTTTTCAATAAAGGCGAATCGCCATTTAATATTAAAATATTTTCTTTATTCCAATAATTTTTAGAAAATCTAACAGCATGTCCAGTACCAAGCTGTTCTTCTTGAATCGCAAAAGAAACATTTTTTATCCTTGCATTTTTTATCGTCTGCTTAATTTTATCTGCTTGATATCCAATAATCAAAGTTGAATCTATCTTTAATTGATTCAAAACCTTTAAAGGATATAAAATCATTGGTTGTCCACAAACTGTATATAATAACTTGCATTTTTTTGTGTTAAATCTTGTAGATTTACCTGCAGCTAAAACAACAGCAAGTGTATTTTTATTCAAAGGCATATTTAATCTCCTTCCTCTACAAGAGGTAAAATATTGTCATTTAAAGTTATTTCCATAATTTTATTCAAAAAATTGAGTTTACAGACTTTTTTATAAATTTTAATAATTTTTAAATTTTTAATATTATTCTTATTATAAAGATATTATTGTAAATATGTGCTAAAATAAACTTAAATTAAATACGTTTTATTAAAAAGTGACATTAAGGTTAAAGCCATTTTTAGTTAAAAATAAAGAATTTTATATATTTTATATAAAATATATAATGGAGAGATGGCTGAGTGGTCGAAAGCGATCGCCTCGAAAGCGGTTATCCCGGGAAACTGGGATCGTGGGTTCGAATCCCACTCTCTCCACCATCCTACACTAAAGCTACGGATGGCACGGCCAATTTTTTAAAGGTAAAAATGTTATTTAAAATTGCTACAAAAAACGAAATTAAAGTAATGGGTGTTGAATTAAAAACAACTAACCAAAATAATCAAGCAGCAATACAAATTCCTCAATTTTGGCAAAAATTTTATACACAAAATATTAAAGATCAAATTCCAAACAAAATTGAGGATGAAATATTAGGGCTTTACATAGATTATGAAGGAGATTTTACAAAACCTTATTCCTTTGTTATTTGTTGCAAGGTAAGTTGTTTAGAAAATATTCCAAATGGAATGGTTGGAAAAATAATTCCAGCTTCAAAATATGCCGTCTTTAGTACAAAAGGGAAATACCCAGAATCTCTCTTAAAAACATGGCAAAATATTTGGACATCAAATCTTGATAGAACCTATACTGGAGATTTTGAAATTTACAAACAAAATTTATCAGCTACTCAAAATCCGGAAATAGATGTTTATATTGCAATAAAATAAAGGATTATAAAAATGTCAAAAGCAAAACAAGGTGATAAAGTTAAAGTTCACTACACAGGCAAACTCGATGATGACTCAATATTTGATTCTTCTAAAGATCGTCAACCTTTAGAATTTGTAATTGGCGAAAAAAAAGTTATCCCTGGATTTGAAAAAGCAGTTATTGGTATGGAGCCAGGAGAAAGCAAGACAATAAAACTCAATCCAGATGAAGCATATGGTCAATATCGTCAAGATATGGTCATGGAAGTTGAAAAAGCAAAGCTTCCTCCAAATTTAGATCCTAAAGTTGGACAATTTCTTGAGGTTAAACAGGATAATGGTCAGGTTATAATTGTACAGGTAACAAAAGTTGATGAAAAAAATATAACAATAGATGCGAATCATCCATTAGCAGGTAAAAATCTTAGTTTTGATATTGAACTTATAGAAATAATCTAATTTGAACCTAAAACCTATATATCTGGCAGAAAAGCATTAGTATTTTTTATACAATTGACCTAAAAAAATGCTGCCTGTATATTATTTAAAATATTAATATCAATTTAACTTAGGAGCTAAATCATGGAAATTACATGCTTATGCATGGCGATTGTGTTATATTCTAATAAATATTTAGCTTAATAAAGGCTAGCACAGATTTATTTATTATCTTTATTGTATTTTCCTTAAAATTCCTCAATTTTATACAAAATTAAATCTTATATCGTTGGCCTTATCTAGAGCCATGTTTCTTTTACTAAATATTAAATTATTAATTATTTAATTTTTGAGCAATTATTGCACAAAAAATTATGGGAAAATTATGAATAATACGTTGATAAAAATCATAAATTTAAAAAAATATTATGTTGAAAATAAAAAAATAACAAAAGCTTTAGATGGAATATCTATTGATATTTTCAAGGGTGAAATAATTGGACTTTTGGGTGCCAATGGTGCAGGCAAAACAACTCTTTCATCAATTCTTGCAACACTTCATCCGGCAACTGATGGTGAAATATTGTTTAATAATAAATCAATTTATCAAGATATAAATGAATATCGACGTCATATCGGTTTTTGTCCTCAAAAACCAAATTTATTTAACGATTTAACTGTAAAACAAAACCTATATTTTGCAGGAAAATTTTATAATATTCCGCAAGAAATTATAATTCAAAAAATAAACTATTTTACCTCAAAATATAAGCTTGAAGATTATTTAGATTCAAAACCCGATATCTTATCAGGGGGATATAAGCAACGTATTTTAATTGCGCGTTCATTGATACATAACCCCAAATTGATAATTCTTGATGAACCAACGGTTGGTTTAGATCCACATATAAGACGTCAACTTTGGGAAACAATTAGAGAACTCAAAAAAGAGGGTGTCACTGTTATTTTAACAACCCATTATTTAGATGAGGCAGAGATACTTTCAGATCGAATTTGTATTTTAGATAAGGGAAAAATAAAACTAGTAGATACTCCCCAAAATTTAAATACTGCTTATCAAAAAAGCAGATTAGAAGATGTTTTTGTGCAATTAATGAGTGAAGAATCTGAGTAATCCTACGTCAAGGTTAAAAATCATAAGTGATCTTTTTTGATAAAGGTTTACCTCATAAATAATTATAGGAAAACAATATGTTTAAGAATTTAAAAAATTATGCAAAATTATTTTGGCAAATGCTTAAAGCAGATATTCACATATACAATCCAAATATTTTAACAACATTGATCGATAATTTTATTTGGATAAGTTGTATGGTAATAATCTCAGCCTATGTTTTACCTAAGCTTGGAATAATTGAAGAATATGGAGTTTTCATAGCTATGGGATCTCTTGCTTCACTAGTATTTTTTGAAATATATATTACAAGCACTAATTTTTTATCAGATCTTGAAGGAAATCAAGAAATTACATATTTAATAACTTTGCCATTGCCTTCATGGCTAATTTTTATAAAGCAAGCTTTAGGATATGCCTATAGAACAATGATCATAATGCCAATAATATTGTTACTTTGCAAAATTTTATTATGGAATAAAGTCAATTTTGATCATTTTTCATTAATAAAATTTTTCTTAATATTTATAATATTAAATTTTTTTGGTGGAATATTTTCACTTTTTCTATCAAGCATGGCTGAAAAAATAAAGACATTAAATACAGCTTTTATAAGAATTTTAATGCCATTGTGGTTTTTTGGCAGTTCACAATATAGCTGGAAAACTTTATACAGTATTTCACCAAAATTTGCGTATCTTAATCTTTTAAACCCATTAACATATGCATTTGAAGGAATTCGAAATTCTATTTTAGGATCAACTGGAAACATTAATTTTTGGTATTGTTTTTGGGCTCTAGTATTTTTTTCCTTATTTTTAGGATTTTGGTCTATTAAAAAAATGCATAAAATGCTTGATTTTATTTAAAAATAATACTTATAT
>WJIY01000034.1 GCA_014730005.1 Candidatus Babelota bacterium
AAGGCACCGAAGTATATCAGGTTTATTTCTTAATGTTTTATCTGCAATTACCGCATACAATTTTATAGAAAATAAACCTGCTATTATAGGGCATAAAAACCTTTTTTTTCATTACATTGCTTAAACAGAGTTGGCGTTAAAATAGGAAGCTTAAATTATTATTTATTCATTATTTGGTTCTAGAAAGTCTGTTGTATAAGCAAGGTCTGAATTGTTTCTATATTGAGGATAAGTTGTATTTTTGTTAATATTTAAATTACAGTTTTTGTCAATTATTAAATTGACTGATTCTTGTTCGTCTATTATAGTTTCAGTAAGTGCGTCGTTTAAAGCTTTTTGATGCATAGCTGTAAAATAGATTTTTGTTTTGGATGTGTAAATATTAAATATTAATTCACCCACAGTTAAAGTACAATTTATGATTGATAAACATATTTCTGTGTTCGTATTAGGTTGTATTATTTGTACATAGCAGTTATAACAATTTAGTACTAAATGTTTTTTTGATTTATTTTCAATGGTTGAAAGAAAAAAAGCATTAAGATTCAATGTAAATAAATACATAGCTAGGAATAAAATAAGTTTTTTCATAAAAACCTCATTTGGTATAAATTAATTTTTATAGATATATAAGGTTATAAATTTTAGATAAATTGACGTTCATAAATAAAAAATATTTTAATCAGAAAAAATCAAATTAATCAAATTTTTTTAAAACATTCAACGCGTTTTAAAAATAATTTTAATCTTCTATAATCATTTCCAGATAATAAAGAAAATGTTTGACAAAAGCAAGTTAAACTTTGTGAAGTTAATAACTTCAATTTAAATAATTGACGAAATATGGATAAAAGTAACTCATCTAAATTTGCAGCATTATTTGAGTAAGAAAATAGAAGATGTAAAAAATCTGATTTGCTAAAGAAAATTTCAATAAGTTTTATGTCCGCTTGTTTAACAAAAGCATGAATTTTACATGGTTTTGGAGGTAACATATAAAATATTTTTTGAGACATTTGTTGCTTTTTGTCTTTATTTGATTCAATATAACCAACAATTTGAACATTAAATGTTGTTTTTAGAAATTCGAAAATTTGTGGTTGTTCTTGTATTAATTCATCTTCGGTTTTTTGATAAGGAAAAGGGTATCGCATAGGATCCATTGAGCCGGTTTGAATTTGTGCAACGATGCCTAAGATGTTTTCATCAGCACTTTCTACCTGAACTAAAGATCCAAATGATGGGAAGAAATTCCATTTCCAGCTTTGTGCTAAAAAATTATTCAAACTACTTTGTATAACTTCTGCAAAAAATGCTTGATTATTTTTTTGTTTTTCAGTATATGGTTTGTTGTTTTGTTTGTTCATTATTACTCATATATTTAAAATTGGATAAAAAAGTTTTACGGTGTATTAAACTTTCTTTATACGAAACCAAATTTTTTAAATGATCTGTTGTTCCATATCCTTTATTAACAGAAAAATTATAACACGAAAAAGAATTTGATATTTTTACCATTAATTTATCACGAAAAACTTTGGCAATAATAGATGCAGCAGCTATAGAACTAGATTTATCTTCCCCTTTATCGAAATAATGAAATTTAATAGATTTGCAAAAATCAAATTTTGATAAATTTAATGGCATAGCATCTATACATACACTTTCTAATAAATCTTGGGTAGGGAATATTTGAAGAATTTGTATAAAAGATTTTTTCATGCAAAAAAGAGTTGCTTGATATATATTTAGTTTATCAATCATTTTGTTGCTTGATATTGCAATAGAATAGTAGCAATTTTTTGTTAACCATTTATACGCAATTTTACGTTGATGTAGGTCTAATTTTTTGGAATCTTTTAAAAATTTATGTTTTGCATTTAATGGTAAAATAGCTGCGCATGTTATTAACGGTCCTGCAAGGCAACCTCTTCCTACTTCATCTATTCCGCATATGAATTTATTTTTTTGCCAAGCAAGTTTTTCAAAATGATCTTTTTTAAAACTATATTTTATTTTTTTATTCATGAAATGAATATATCATATATTTTATATTTTTTTGATTATTCGGCATTAGATATAAATCTTTTATAAGTTTTCTATTTGACATAATTTGTATAGTTGGCATTATAATCTCGAGTTAAAGTTAAAGTTAACACAAAAGGAAGGAGACGGTTATGTCGTCTACATCATTAAGAGTAAAAGAGCTTTTACGGGAAAGAGGTTGGACTACTAAAGTCCTGGCGGAAAAAACGGGAATGTCGGAAAGTTATTTAACTCATATTAAAAATGGTACTCGACGTTGGAATGAGGATGCTTTAAAAAAACTTTCTGTTGCTTTTGGATTAAGTCCAGTTGATCTTTTTATGCAAAAAAGAAAACGAACGGATAATATTGAAAATACATTGAAAATGCCAAAAACAACTTCTGCAGAATTACAATTAAAGGTTGTTCCAATTGTGGGTGAAATTCCCACTAATCCCTCACCTTATAATAATCAAATAGCTCAAGTTACTACAGGATATAAAGATCTTTTTGTCCCTGTTTTTAATAATACAGATGATTCAATGTTTTGTTTTTGTGTAGAAAATAATTTAATGGCTCCAAATTTTGTTAAAGGTGATTATTTGATCATTTCTCCTGAAACTTGGACTAGATCGGGAGATATTGCAGCTGTTGAATATGGAAATGAAAATCCTGTAAAAGCTATTATGCAGGTTTCATACATGGAAGATTTTATTGTTTTGGAATCAGTTAATCATAAGTTATCTCCTGTTGCATTAATAAAAGACAAAGATAATTTTAGGATTATAGGAAAAGTCATTTATAGATATCAAAAATTTGATTAATTTAGAGCGATTTTTTTGAATAAAATCAATCAAAAGGCTAAAAAAGTGTTTTTTTAGCCTTTTTTATAGATTTGAGGTAAACCTTTTTGACTATATGAAAGAATAATTTTAAATTAAAAATGTATATTTTACCGATTTATTGGAGGTAAAAGATTGGTCAACAAGTTAGAGATAATAGGTATAAGTTGTAATATAGGGGGTTATTATCATGATTTCAACCAAATTAAGAATAAAAGAGTTATTAAGAGAAAGACGTTGGACAACCAAGGTTTTAGCAGAACTAACTGGTCTTTCGGAAAGTTATTTAACTCATATTAAAAATGGAACTAGACGTTGGAATGAGGATGCTTTAGCAAAGATGGCTGAGGCATTTGAAATTCATCCGACTGAATTATTTGAAGATTTAAATATTAATATTTATCAAAGACCTAATATAGAGTTTCCTAAATCTGCAGAATTGGAAGAATTAAATAAAAAATTTAATATTAAGGCAAAATTAGTTCCTGTTTTAAATGAAATTCCATCTCAACCAAATGAATATAATAATAGATTATTACAAATGGCTTCTGGAAATAATGAATTTTTTTTGCCAGTTGTTAATTGTAATGATAATTCTGCATTTGCTTATTGTGTACAAGATTCATCTTTTATGCCTACCTTTTTTAAAGGTGATTATTTAATTGTTTCTCCAGAAACCTGGTCTAAATCTGGAAATATAGTAGCAATAGAATATGGAGAACATGAGGAGCAAATTCGTGATGTTGTACAAGTAAATTATATTGATGATTTTATAATATTAGAATCTGTTAATCACAAAAAAGCGCCAATAGCACTTATTAAAGGAAAAGATAATTTTAGAATTATAGGCAAAGTTATTTATAAATATCAAAAAATGGCATAAAAAAAGCTTTTTTGGCTTGATAATTAAGCAATATTTGATAAATTAAAGTTATTGATAATTTATTTAAAATTTATGTAGGTACCGTTAATAGACGTGTTGTCTGTTATCTCCTTATTTTTTTATAACACTTAGTTTTATGGAGAACCCTTTTATGAACAAACATAAGTATGAAACATTAGTTCTTGCACATCCACAAATTACAGCTGATGAATTATCTATGATCGAAAATTATTTTGAGAAAATTACCGATGAAGCAACGGGTGAGTTATTAAATTTTGACAAGTGGGGTAAATATCGTCTTGCTTATCCAATTCAAAAAAATGATTATGGCATTTATATACTTATAAGATATGAGCTCCCTTTAGATAAATTGAGTCAAATTTTCAAAGAGATAGAAACTTTTTTTAAAATTAAGTGTAATGAGACAGTAATGAGATCTGTTACTCGAAAACTTTCAGATAATGTACCAAAGGTTTACAAATATCCTGAACCTATCGATGCAAGTAAATCTGCTAATTTGGATGATTTTATAAAAGAAAATAAGATGGAAGGTTTTTTAGGGAATGTTAAAGAAGCAACATCAGCTTCGAATGAAACTAAAGAAGATGAAGCTAAAGAATAAAATAAAAAGGTTTAAAAAATGTCAAAATTTAAGTTAAAAGTTAGTTCTCGATTATTAAGAAAAAAAATACGTAAGCAATCTTTTTTAAATAATAAACATTGCCGTTTTTGTAGTAATTCTGGGCAAGAACAAGATATTGATTATAAAAATACTAATCTGTTAAGAAGTTTTTTGACAGAACGAGGTAAAATATTACCATCAAGAGTCTCTGGAAATTGTTTTTATCATCAAAGACATTTGGCAAATGAGATAAAAGTGGCGCGTTCAATGGCATTGTTGCCCTTTTGCCCCTTGCATAAATAATTTTTTAAAAACATTTTATTGCAACTGGATTTAAGGTTTTTTTATACATTTTGTTCTGTGGCAATTCCTTGTCCATCACTGGTTAGTATATATTTTGTATGATTTTTTAAATTTTTATCTATTGTCATTAATAAATCATTGTTTTTTGTACTTAAAATGTTTGTTTGAATTTTACCACCATTGTGTAATTTTTTATTTTGCATTGTTTTTTTAATTTCTTTACCTGCTTTATTTTTTATAGGGATTGAATAGACTTTTATAGCTATAAGTTTTTTATTTCCTCTATTAAAAGGAAATTTTTTTTCTATAGCTAAATCTAATTTATAATAAAAATAATAATTAGTAGAATCATATTTTAGTAAAACAGCTAGTGGTTTAGTGTTTGCGTCACTATTTTTTATTGAGATACTTGAGTAAATATAAGTTAAAGACAAAAACATAATAAATATTATTTGGGCAAACAATTTTTTCTTCATCAAATCTCCTTTTTTTAAAAATCATATTAAATTTTAATTACCGAATTCAATATTTAGTACAAAGTTCCTTTAAATACAGAATATGCTTTTGCTCTTAGATTAATTTTATTTTTTTTATCAATCCAGGCCAAAACATTACCCCCTAACATGCAAATATTTATTTTTTCATTTTGTTTAATTTTGGATAAATGAAAAAGGGTATTTGTAAGTGCGGCGCATCCCGAGCTACATGCTAACGTAATTCCACAACCGCGTTCATATATTAGCATGTTAAATTTATTATTTTTTTGATTTTGCCAGACTAATTCTATGTTTATTTCTTCAAATTCGTTGTACGTGGTAATTGATTGAGCATTTTTTTTTAACCATTCTAAATTTGTTTTTTTGAAAATAATGAGATGCGGATTACCAACATCAATCATGTGGCCTGAAAAAATTTGTTTTTTAGTATGTATTGATTTTTGGTGTATATAATTTCCTTTATTTATTATATTTGTAATTTCAAGATTTTTTTCATTTATTTTACAATTTGTTATTTGATCAAACATTTTGATTTCAAAGATACTTTTAAAGCTATATTTTTGAAAAAGATGTAAACAACAGCATCTTAATCCGTTTAAACAAATTTTGGCACTACTTCCATTCGCATTGAATATGAAAATTTCGGGTAGTTGTTTTTCTTTATTATTTATGATGACTAAAACACAATCAGCGCCTATTCCAAAATTTCGGTTACATATTTTTTTTATGAAATTGGCAAAATTTATTTTTTTAATTTCATTTAAAATTAATTTTGAATTTTGGTTAAAATAATCAAAAATGATAAAATCATTTCCCAGTGATTGATATTTATAAAATTTAGTAAACATTTTAGCGTTTAAATATTATTTTTGAATCATATTTTTTGGTGAAAATTGATTCGTTATTTCAAAATAATTTTCAATATCATCTTGTGCAAAAACTTTGCTTAAATAAGCTCTGCCTGAATCACCAAAAATTACTACAACAACATCTTGATTTGTTAATTTTTTACAATATTGAAGGGCTACGTGCATAACAGCTCCGCTACTTATACCAACAAGCAGACCTTTTTTTGAAAGTTGTTTTGTCATTGAAAAAGCATCATAGTCATTAATCGGAATAATTTGATCAACAAATTTTTTGTCAAATGTTTCACTAATCACATCTATTCCTATACCTTCAGCGTTATACGCCTTAGGTTTTTTACTTGAATAAACCGATGAGGCTGCATCAACGCCGATTATTTTTATATTTTGATTTTTTTCTTTTAAAAATTTACCTACCCCTGATATAGTTCCGCAACTACCGGCTCCAGCAATAAAATGTGTTATTTTACCATTAGTTTGTTTCCAAATTTCGGGGCCAGTTGTTGTGTAATGTGCCATGGGATTAGATTTATTAAAATATTGATTTGGCATAAATGCCCCAGAAATTTTTTTGCATAACTCTTCTGCTTTAGCATGATATCCTTCTGGATCATCTAAAGTGTCAGCATTTGGACATATATAAACTTTTGCTCCGTAAGCACGGAGTACGTCAATTTTTTCTTTACTTGTTCTATCTGGAACAGTAATTATTACTTTATATTTTTTTACGGCTCCTATCATTGCTAATGCAATACCTTGATTCCCTGACGAAGCTTCAATTATTGTTCCTCCAGGTTTTAAAATACCATCCTTTTCTGCTTGTTCTACCATAAAGAGTGCAGATCTATCTTTTAGACTTCCTGCTGGATTTAAAAATTCTAATTTTGCTAATAACGTTGATTTTGTATCAAAATCTAATTTTGCAAGAGGGGTATTTCCAATTAATTGTAAGATATTTTTAAATTTTTTCATTTTTTTTTATTCCTTAATAAACTCAGATTTATAAATGATAAATTAATTTTATCAATTGTAAAATTTGATTCAAAGAAGAAATAAAATTTTTTATTGCCTCTAATTTTTTTTATTATTAAATTTTAATATATTGTTTTTAAGTTTTAGATCTTAAATGAAGTATGATTGCTACATTAAAAATTTATATTTAGGAAATTAAAAAATGAAAAAAGAAGTTCGAGTACGTTTTGCTCCGTCTCCTACTGGATTAATGCACTTAGGGAATATTAGAACAGCATTGATGAATTATTTATTTGCAAAACAAAAAAAAGGTAAGTTTGTAGTAAGAATAGAAGATACAGATCAAAGACGTAATCTTGATGAAGCGTCTTATGCAATATTAGATGATTTGGAATGGTTAAATTTAAAATATGATGAAGGGCCTGGAATTAATAGTAAATATAGTCCTTACTTCCAATCTAAAAGAACGGAAATTTATAAAAAATATTTAGATGATTTAATATACAATGAAAAAGTTTACCGCTGTTTTTGTACACCACAAAAATTAGAAGAGAAGAGGCAAAGACAATTAAGTGAAGGTAAGCCTCCAAAATATGATCGTGAATGCTTAAATTTATCCGATGATCAGATTAAGGCAAAAATAACTCAAGATATTTCATTTGTTTGGAGACTTAAATTAAATGAGGATCAAATTTTTGAAATACAGGATATGGCCCGTGGTAAAATAGCCTTTGAAATGAAGCATTTTTCCGATTTTGCATTAACAAGAAACGATGGCAGTTTTACTTTTATGTTTTCAAATTTTATAGATGATTGGCTTATGCAAATTACTCATGTAATTAGAGGTGAAGATCATCTGTCTAATACGGCGATGCAAGCAGCACTTTTTAATGCTTTTGCTGTAAATTTACCAGTTTTTTGGCATTTGCCTATGATTTGTAACCAACAAGGAAAGAAATTATCTAAAAGAGATTTTGGTTTTTCTTTAGATGATTTACGAAATGAGGGGTTTTTGCCTCAAGCAATTTGTAATTATCTTGCCATAATTGGTTCGAGTTTTACTCAAGAAATTCAAAGTCTTGAAGAACTAATTTTAAACTTGGATTTTGAAAATATTAATTCTACAGGTTCAATTCGATTTGATTTTGAAAAATTAAACTGGATTAATCACAAATGGATAGAGAAAATACCAATAGGTGAATTGTTAGGTTATGTAAAATTATTTTTGTATAAACAAATTCCGGACAGTGAAAATTTAATTGATGAAAAATTAGAATATATTCTAAAGATTTTAAAAACTGACTTGAAAACATTAAAAGATATTGGAAAAGTTTTAAAATTTTATTTTATTTCTCCAAAAACAACAAAAGCAGATATTGAAAAAGAGATTGGGCAAGATGAAGCAGGTATAATAATTGATTTAATACAAAAAAATATAAATCTTATTGAAAAGCCAAATTATTTTTTAGAAAAATTAAAAAAAGAGGGTAAACAACTTGGATTAAAGAACAAAGAAATTTTTGGACCAATAAGGTATTTACTAACAGGTAAATTTCAAGGTCCTTCAATTCATAGTATAATGGAAATTTTAGAAAATAAGGATATTGAGAAAAGATTAAATCTTATGTGATTATTCAACTGGTTCATTTATTAATCGATTTTCCATTTTTTTAATATTAAGAATATATTTTTTATTAATAAGCCAATTTATAATGTTTAAGAATTGGTCATTATAATTTGGCGGCACAAAAAATTCTAAAATACTATTTTGTAAATCTAAAGTTCTTTCAAATGCGAGATTGTCTTCATTTCTAAAACAACCAACAACAAACCATGTTTTAACTTTTTGTGTTTTGACTTGATAATATTCACAAAGCATTTTAATCAAACTTTCTAAATTAACGCCAACGCTGGATAAGAAAAAAATAACCTTTCTCTAAAAACTAGGTAAACTACCTAGAAAAAAATTTAGAGAAAGAAACAAACAGTGTTAGAAACAATTTTCTACGAAGTTAATAATTTTTGCAAGTGATTTGAAAAAAAATGAGAACAACTCAATTCCAACCAAACAAAACAATAGATATAAAAAATGTTTTTATTTTTAAGTTAGATTATAATAATCTTAATTTATTTTCATAATTTTAGATTTAGAACAATTAAAGATTGTTACAATGTTTGAATTAGGGGTTCATAATTCTGCTCAATAGTAACTTAAAAATTTATTTTTTAAATTACTATTGCATACCTGGAGGAGGAGGTATTGGTTGCATGGCAGGAGTTACTTCCTCTTCCGTTTCTGTTTCTTCTTCTTCCTCTTCAATTATAGCAGGAGCTTGTACTTGCATACCTGGAGGAGGAGGTATTGGTTGCATGGCAGGAGTTACTTCCTCTTCCGTTTCTTCTTCTTCTTCCTCTTCAATTATAGTAGGGGGTTGCATACCTCCTGTTGGAGGTGATTGTTGCATAGTGGGAGTAGGCGTTATACCCATTCCAGACATTTGGGATATTTCTTCTGGTGTAGGCATTGATTGCATTTCGGGAGCAGGCACCATCGTTCCCATTTCAGGTGGTGAAATTGGTTTTGCACCTGGCATAGAAATTGGTGGCGCCTGCGTTTCTTTAGGTAATTGTGGAGGTGTTGGTGCTTTTTTAAACATTTCTGGTTTGACCTTCATTTTTTCAGCAGGAACAGATTTTATTTCGTCCTTTTCTTGTGGTTCTATTAAAGGTGGAAGATCAGGTGTAGGAGGCATACCTATTTCAATAGAATCTTTCTTTTGAGCAGTTGGAATTATAGGTTCCCCCTTTTCGGTAGCAGAAACATCTTGTAATGTTTCAACTCCAAGATATTTTTCTCCATATTCTATTAATGCATTTTTGGCTTTTTCATATCGTTTTTTTAATCTTCCTATTTTTATATCTTCACTAGACGCTAAAAAATTAAAAATAGGATCTTTTAATTTTTTTAAACCTTCATGAGCAGGTCGGCTTATAGTTTCTTCTTTTAGTTCATCTATTTCTTTATTTACAAGTCCACCAGCAAGGCTCATTTTTTGCCAATATTCTAATTCTGCTTGAGCGGCTTCTGTTTTTTCTTTGACTAAATTTTGTAATAATTTTATTTCTTCTTCAGGTGCAAGCTTTTTTATATTTGAAGAATTTTTTGTAGGTATTGTGCTAGTAAAGGCGTTACATGCTAAAAATGTTACACCTATGAGTATAAGAATGTAAAATATGTTTTTTATAATTTTCATTACATTCCTTTTTTATTTTCGAGTTTTTTATTGGTTTTAAATTTTTATCAAATTTCAATAATCTGTATGTATATTTTTCTATCTGTAATTTAATTATATCAAACTCCTGGTGTTAATTGTCAATATATAAGAAAATAGTATGAAGGATATTTTTAATTTTTATTTAAAAAACTTTAAAATATTAAAAAAGTGAAAAATATTACCTATAAAAAAGTCTAAAATATACAAAATAATTATAAATTAGTATCCTTTTTAAGTATTTGTGCATCTAAAATTTGATATAGTTGTGCTTTTTTTAAACATCTATGAAGAAAGGTATTGTTAATGCATAAGAATAAAACATCAAATACGAATAAAATAGGTCTTATTTCTGCTGTTATAGTTGGAGTGAATTCAATGATTGGAGCTGGAATTGCGGCAATTCCAACTGTTTTGGCAGCTCAAGCTGGTCCTGCAGGTATTTTATCCTGTATTTTTAGCATGATGTTTGTTTTATGTATAGGATTATCTTTAGGACGTTGTGCAGAAATTTATCCTGGTCAAGGTTGGAATTATTTATATCCATCAAAATGGGGTGGACATAAATTGGGTTTATTTTCAGCATCGTGTTATCTTTCGGGAATTATATTAGGTTTGGGTTTTTTAGCACATCAAGTTGGCGTATGGTGTCATGCCTTTATTCCTTTTCTTTCTCCACGGCCTTTAGGTTTAATTATAATGTTTATTTTGATGTTTTTAGTTCTTGCAGGAACTCAGACTTCTGCAGCTACTCAAAAACTTATTGTTGCTTTTGTAATTATTCCATTATTAATAACATCAATTTTTTGTTGGTATAATTTTGATTATAATTTGATGTTTCCATTTTTTCCTTATGGTATTGATTCTGTTTTTAAAGCGGCACCTAGCGTTTTATTTGCTCTTTTAGGTTTTGAAAGCATCATTTCTTTATATGGAATAATTAAAAACCCACGAAAAAATATGCCACTGGCTTTTGGATTTTCAATTTTAACAGTTGGCTTTACTTATATATTATTTTTTTATGGAGTACTTTTTGCAATCCCAAGTAAATTTTTTATAGGTGGATTGCATGAAACTTTATCACATGTTTTGGCACGTTTTTTTGAGAATTCAAAAATTTTACCCCAAATGGTTTTAACAGGAGCAGTTTTTGGAATCATAGGAACTTTACATGCAATGATTTGGTCTATAAGTGCTTTATTTACAACATTACTTAAAAAAACAAAATCTAAATTAATACACCATGCTATTGAAAAAAAGATTTGGACTTTTAAAACTTCTGTTTTTGTAACAACAGGATTAATTCTTTTGGCTTCATTGCTTATTCGTCTTGAAAGTTTAATCAATCTGACTTCTATGCTTGTTGCTATTTCTTATATTCTTTCTATTTCATCACTTTTATTCGTAAAAAAGGAATGGCGATCCGGACATAATATTATTACATTACTTGGATTAGTCGGAGGAGGATTAATGATTTACTTTTCTTTACATAAAATAATATTTACTTGGTGTTAATGTAATTCTTTTTATATTTTTTGTTTTACTTGATTTTATATTTAATAAATAAAGGAATTAATTATGGATTCAAATGATAATCCAAAAAAAATAACACTTTTAACTGCTATAATAGTTGGAATGAATGCAATGATAGGAATAGGGATTGCTGCTATTCCTACAATTTTAGCTGATCAAGTTGGACCTGCTGGAATATTATCATGTCTTTTTAGTATATTTTTAATTTTGTGTATTGGTTTATCTTTAGCAAGGGCTGCTGAAATTTTTCCAGGAGCTGGTTGGAATTATTTGTACCCATCAAAATGGGGTGGACATAAAATTGGTATGATAGCTTCATCGTTTTATATTTTAGCCGTTATTGCAGCGATGGGTTTTTTAACACAGCAAGCAGGAATTTGGTGTTCAACATTTATTCCTTTTATTATACCCAAATATCTGGGAATAATAATTATTTTTATTTTAATGCTTTTTGTTATAGCTGGTGCCCAAGCTTCATCTTTTGTTCAATATCTTATAGCTGGATGTGTATTAATTCCTTTAGGAAGTACCGCCTTTTATTGTTGGTTTAATTTTGATTCAAGTCTTGTAACTCCTTTCATGCCACAGGGAATTAGTTCAATATTTCATGCAGTACCATCAATAGTTTTTGCTTTTGGTGGGTTTGAAAGTATAATTTCTTTATATGCAATTTTAGACAATCCTAAAAAAAATATTCCTAGAGCTTTTGTATTTTCAATTGTAGGTGTTGGAATTATTTACATATTTTTCTTTTATGGAATTTTATTTGCTATACCAAATACTTTTTTTGTGGGCGGATTAAATACGACTTTATTCCATGTTTTGAAAGGTTATTTTCCGCAAGCTAAAATTTTAGCAACATTTGTTTTATTTGGTGCAGTTTTTGGAATTATAGGTACCTTGCATTCAATGATATGGTCGTTAAGCACATTATTTACAAGTGTTTTAAAAATAACAAAATCTAAGTTTGTACATAATGCATTGGATAAAAATATTTGGAATAATAAAGTTTCTGTAATTTTAACAACAGTTGCAATCGCTCTAACTTCACTTTTTATTCGAGGTGAAGCTTTGCCACCATTAACATCATTATTTATTATTTCAACTTATGTTCTTTCAATTATGGCTTTATTGTTTGTTCGTCAAGAATGGAAATCAGGACATAATATAATAACTGTATTGGGATTAATAACGGGTTTTTTTATGATTTATATTGCAGGACTTAAAGTTTTAGATGTGCTTTTATAATTTATACTTTTATCTATCTTCTTGACCATAAGATTGTCGTAATGATATAAACAACAATGTAATTTAATCATTTTGCAAAAAGTTGCTTTAAAAAATTTTAAAAAAGGAAAGTAGATGAAGTGTTCTTTTCTTTCCATGCGAATTTATATTATTACATTGTTGTTTATATCATTATCTTTTTCGTTGATTTTAACAATTCCACAAAACAATCCTTACGATCCAGAAGTTGTGTATACAGTTTTTTTATCTGATAAATTTTATACGAAGAAAAAAGGTGCAGGAATCAGTTTAAATCTTTCACCTTTTTATCTTCATTCATCTGGTGCACGAGATAAAGGTGGCAAAAAAGTTCCAGAAGGTGATATGTATGGTCAATGGAGCATGATACCTATATTATTTAATAATAAAACAACTAATCCAGAAAATTATTCTGTTTTTATCCCTTCGGGAAAGACATTGCAATTTAATCAAGGAGATGCTTTTACGGGAGGAGCGCCTGTAAGTTCGACAGAAGATCATGGAAACTATCCATATTTTAGTAGAGCTCATAGAGTTTTAGATGGGCAAAAAGAAGGTAAAGATAAGGCTACAGTAGGGTGGACAAGTCGTAAAATTGAAATTCCAAATCCTAAATGGGGAAGAGATATTTCTAAAGATTACACTGATCCAAAAGAGTTTGATACACAGGATAATACTACTGGATTTTTTTCTATAAAAACAGATTATGAAAAAATGGGCGTAAGAGGTCAGATTCATTTTTCATATGAAAATAAAATTGGTTTAAAAATAAAAAGTGGGATTGTTAATTATAAACAAGTTCCTCATTTTACAGATCAAACTGTTACCGATACAATAGCTAAAACATATGTAAAAGAATATTTAATGGATGAAGATAGTAGAAATAATATTACAAATGAAGTTTTGTGGGGTATTGATGAGCAAAAAGATACAACGATGGAAGATACCAATATTGAACTTTATGTAAATATTCCGTTTGATTTAAAAGATGATGAAGATGTTCATGTTGCAACATTAATTCCGCATCTTTCTATTGGCGGATGGTTGCCATCTGGTACTAAAAAAGATCAAAGACATGCCTTTTCAGTTCCTACAGGGAATGATGGATTTGCGGGTTTTACTGTTAATGGAACAGTAAATGTAGATTTTCCTGGTATGATGCAATTATGTTTTGGTGTAGGTGGTATATTTTATGGGTCTAAAGAATATTCCGAGTATCGTGTGCCTAATAGTCAATATCAACAAGGAATATTTCCTTGGTTAGCCAAAGTTAAACGTCAGCCAGGTGAAATTTGGTATGCAAATGCATCAATGAAGGCTAGATTTTTTTCTGATCATTTTTCTTTTTACTTTGATTATATACATTCAGAACATTTAAAAGATAAATTTACCTTCAAAGATACTACTGAGAAAAATGATTTACTTTATAAAAAAACATTAGAAGAAAATTCCATGTGGAAAAATAATTTGGTTCAAGGTGGAATAAATTATACAATATCTCCAGGACTTGAATTAGGTCTTGGTTTTCAAGCACATATAAGTGGAGTGAGAGTTTATAAAACAACAACAATTTTAGGAACCTTGACGTTTAATTATTAGTTTGATTTATGCAAAATATGATTTTTATATATATAACCTGCGCTACAAAAGAACAGGCCGAAAAGATAGCTTTTTTGATGCTTAAAAGTAGGTTGGTTGCTTGTGCTAATATATTTCCGGTCAATAGTTTGTATTGGTGGAATGATAAAATTGAAAATGATAATGAATTTGTTCTTATTTTAAAATCATTAGATAAAAACTTTGATCAAATTTGTACAAAAGTGAAACAAAATCATTCGTATGATGTTCCTTGTATTATTAAAATTCAATGTGAAGCTGACAATATGTTTTTAAACTTTGCCAAAAAAAAGTTATCTGAAAAATAATTTTTTTAAAAGGGATGGTGTAGATGGAGCTTAATTTTTTAAATTTTTTATCATTAACGACAAATATTGTTGGTGTAATAATAATTTTATGGGGCGCTTTTATTGCATCTATTAAATTTTTATATTTTCAATGGATTAGTATTTTTCATTACAAAACAAATGATGCACAATTAAATTATCTCAGGTCAGATTTAGCTTCTTATATTTTAATGGGTTTGGAATTCATGATTGCTGGAGACATAATTCATACTATTTTAAAACCGGATAAAGAAGCTTTAATTATTTTAGGTTCTATTGTGGCTATAAGAACAGTCATAAGTTATTTTCTTAATCTAGAACAAAAGAATAATGATTTTTGGAAATTAAAAAAATAAACTTACGATGTTATTCCCGCTTTAATTATATCATGAATATGAATTAATCCGATTACAGTATTATCTTTTTTGGTTACAATTAAACTTGTAATATTATAATCTTCCATTACTTTAAGTGCATCATATGCAAGTAGATCCGCCGAGATTGTTTTTGTATGAAAAGTACAAATTTCGGTTGCTGTTTTATTGAAAATTTTTGGACCAAATTTGCAGGCACGTCTTAAATCTCCATCTGTTATTATCCCTAATAATCTGATTTTATTATCAACAACAATACCAACACCAAGCTTTTTTTGTGTTATTGTGAATATCAAATCTTGAAAATTAGTGTTTGGTTTTATTAATGGAAGTTGGTTTACTTTATGCATCAAAGCAGAAACTTTTAAAAGTAATTTTTTACCGAGCGCACCTGCTGGATGAAAACGTGCAAAATCATTTTTATTAAAACCTTTTAATTTGCCTACAACGATTGCAATGGCATCACCAAAAGCCATAGATAAGGTTGAACTACTTGTTGGCGCAAGATTTAATTCACAAGCTTCTTTTTTAAATGGTAAAACTATATTTAAATCTACAAGATTATTTAAAATTCCCTTTTTACATGATATTAAGCATGTTTGATTATTTTGAGATTTTAAAATTGGAATTATTTGTTCGAGTTCTATTCCTGTTCCGCTTTTGGAAATTGCGATGAAAAAATCATTTTCTTGTATCATTCCAAGATCACCATGCAAAGCTTCACTTGGATGTAAAAAAAATGATGGCGTTCCTATGCTTGAAAAAGTTGCGACTAATTTTCGGGCAATTAGACCGGATTTTCCCATTCCGCAAAAAACAAGTTTGCCTTTAGTTCTTAAAATTTTTTCAACTAGTATAATTGCTTCATTTGGAAAGTTTTGTATTAAATATTCAATAGAATTTTTTTCTTCAGATAAAATTTTTATGAGCTCAAATTTGATTTCTTCTTTTTTTGTAAATAATTGTGAAGAAGAATTAATTGGTTTTTTAAGCACATTATTCCTTCATAAAAATTACTCATCTTGATATTTTTCTTCTTCTGAAATTTGTTCTAATAATTTAGTAATACGTCGTTCTTTTTCTTTTGATGTATCATATAAGAAACGTAAATTTGCAACATATCTACCTGGTATTAATTTGGCTAAAGCTTTGCGAAGTGAAGGCTTATAAAGTTTTAGAATTTCAAGGGCTTTTTCAAAATCTTCTTTTTCATCAGTATATGTGGAAAGATAGACATAGCATATACTATAATCTTTTGATAATTTTACCTTTGTTACAAAAATTTTTGATAAATCTAATTCATCTAGAGATAGTCTTTGAATTAATTGAGATATTTCACGTAAAAAGAGAGCTGTTTTTTGCTCTCTTTTTACATTTGATTTTGATGCGCTTGATTTCATTTTATTTTAGCATACCTTCAAGATTTTTTATGTAGTTATTTTTGATAGCCCGCATCATACGTTTGCGCTTTTTTTGAGTTTCAGGCTCGTAATAAACTTGTCGTTTCATGTCTCGAATTACACCTTCACGCTCAACTTTTTTCTTAAGTTGTTTTAAGCTTTTTTCAAGATTTTCACCAACTCGAACCTCAATATTATATATTTTGCGCATTTTTAAAATCACCACCTTTTTAGGATTAATTTAAAAAATATAACTTATTGCATTTTAGCTTCTGCTAAACTCTTTAATTATACATAGTTTTTAAATTTTTTAAACTAGCACTTTTTTTCATTGGGAAAATATTTTTACACTCCCATTTCCATGCGCTTTTCAAAATGAATTTTAAATCAGAATATTTGGGTTTCCAGCCTAGAATAGTTTTAATTTTTGTTGAATCTGCAATTAAAACGTCAACATCGCCAGGACGGCGATCATATATTTTGGAATTCATTTTTTTGTTACAAATATTTTCGGCTTCTTGTATCATTTCTTTTACAGAGTAACCTTTTTCTGAGCCTAGATTAAAAGAGTTAGATTGATTTCTTTCTTCAATATATTTAAGTGCTAGTATATGTGCTTGAGCTATATCGAGTACATGAATATAATCACGTATACATGTACCATCATTAGTTTTGTAATCGGAGCCAAAAATTTTGAATACATCATTGTTTTTAATAGCACGTAACATTAAGGGAATGATGTGTGTTTCTGGATCATGTTGTTCTCCAAGATTATATTTTGGAAGTGCACCAGCAGCATTAAAATATCTTAAAGATACATATTTTAAGTCATATGTTTTTGCATAATCTTGAAGTATGAATTCAACACAAAGTTTATTTTTGCCATAAGGACTTATTGGTGCAAATTGATGATTTTCATCGATTGGAATATTTGTTGGGTTGCCATATATTGCACAACTAGATGAAAAGATGAATTTGTTAATGCCGAAAATTAACATGGTGTTTAATAAATTTAATGTTTTAGATACATTATTTTCATAAAACTCTTTGGGTTTTTTAACAGATTCTCCAACTTCTATAAATGCTGCAAAATGCATAATGGCATGGATTTTGTTTTCTGCAAAAACTTGGTTTAGGATATTTTGATCAGCTATATCTGCTTTTATAAGTTTTGCCCATGGTTGATTGAAGTTTTGATTGTGTACAAATTTGTCAATAATTATTATTTTGTATCCCAATTGATTTAATAAATATGAAGTATGTGAGCCTATATAGCCAGCTCCGCCTGTGATTAAAATTGTTTTGTACATATTTAGTCTCCTTTTTTCAAATGTTATTTTTGTAGATTAATAGTTTTTTATATTGAAAAAAATTTTTTTTTATACCAAGTTAGCATTACTAAACATATTTTAGTATTATAAAACCTAAAATTAGTCAAAAAAAACAAGAAATTAGGGGCGAAATAATGATATCAAAAGTTAGAGGCACACAAGATTTTTTAGATCTTACCTTAAAAAATTTTGTTTTACAAAAGGCTAAACAAATTTTGAGTTGTTATAATTTTACTCAAATAGAAACTCCAATTTTAGAACCTACGAACTTGTTTGTTCATTCTTTAGGTGAACAAACTGATGTTGTATCAAAAGAAATGTACATTTTTGATTCTGATAAAAAGGAAAGTATTTGTTTACGGCCAGAAGCAACAGCTTCAACGGTTCGTGCATATATAGAAAACCAAGTTATAGAAAAACCATGGAAGGTTTTTAGTTTTGGCCCAATGTTTAGAAAAGAACGTCCTCAAAAAGGGAGATGGAGACAGTTTGATCAATTAAATATAGAAGTTATAGATTCAGATTCTTTGTTTCAGGATGCTCATTTCATAAAAATGATTGATGTTTTTATTTGTCAAAGTCTCAAAATTGAAAATTATGTTTTGAAATTAAATTTTTTAGGTTGTTTGGATGATAGAAAAAAACATAAAATAGCTTTGAATAGCTTTCTTGAAGATATTAAAAATAATATATGCGCAACATGCTTGCAAAGAAAAGAGACAAATATCTTGCGCATTTTTGATTGTAAAAATGAAAATTGCAAAAAATTGTATAAGGATGCACCAAAATTGACTGATTATTTATGCAAACAATGTGATGATCAATGGAAAGAATTACAAGAAACATTAAGTGTACTTTCAGTTAGTTTTGTACATACTCCTGAATTAGTTCGTGGATTAGATTATTATAATAAAACTGTTTTTGAGTTTTCATCTCCAGAGCTTGGTGCACAAGATGCTTTCTGTGGTGGAGGAAGGTATTCTTTAGGAAAAGAATTAGGTGGGAAAAGTGATATTCCTTCCATTGGGTCAGCAATTGGTTTTGGACGTTTATTAATTTTAGTTGCAAATAATTTAAATAAACTTTCCATACCGCAACAACCGGCTTTACATGTAATTATTCCAATATCTAAAAAACAGGCTGATTTGGCTTTAATAATTTCTGATGAGTTGCAATCAAATAATCTTTGTAATGATGTTTTACTTGACTTTTCGTCCATGAAAAGTTTAATGCGAAAAGCAAATAAGATGGGAGCCAAGTATGTTTTGATTATTGGAGATGATGAACAAAAAAATGGAACAGTATCTATAAAAAATATGCAAACAAGCGAAGTTGGTTCAGTTAAGCAATCTTATTTGATTGATTATTTAAGAAAATAGTTTTTAAAAAATCGGTAAATGTATTTTAGTTTATGGGAGTTGTAAATATTGATTCGTTTGACTTTTAATATATTTGTGCTTAGATTATATTTGTGTAAATAGGTGTGATTTGCCTTTTATGTAATTATAATTTTCATTATGAAAGGATTCATCATGATTACAAAAAAGAATAGTTTTGTTTTAGTAGCAGTTTTTGCAATGTTGTTTTCAAATGTTTTTTGTCAGGAAATTACAAATAAAACAGAAAAAACATTTGGTGATTCGGATTTTGAAATAACAATAAAATTTTCAGGTGAAACTAATATAAGTAAAGAGAAACTTATTTTAAATACAATAGAAAAGTTAATCAAAGATATTGATCCAAATGTAGCAGCTAAAGAATATGTAGAATACATGAAATCAACATTTGAACAAGTTAGAAAACTTGATTTTGGTAATGTTGCAAAAGATTGTAAAACAATAGAAGAAGTTTGCCAAAATATTAGTCAAATGATAAATAAATTACAATCGGAATTAACAACGAAAGAAAAGCTATTAAAACAGTCAGTTGCTTTTGCATCATTTACAGATGAAGCTATTAAAGATATTAATTTAGCTAGTTCTAATGAAATGCAAAAATATTTTTTGAATATTAATACATTTATTAGAAACAAAACTAAAAATATTGATAAAAATTCTCAAGAAGAGGTAGATAAAATAAATAAAGAAATACAAGAAATGATTCCACAAGAAATTGATATATTATTTGATGGTATGATAAATAATGTTAAAAATGCATTATCAAAGCATTATAAAATAGATTAATAATTGATTATTATTATAAAAAAAGAGTCATGAAATTTCATGACTCTTTTTTTATAAGTTCCCTTTATGTAATAAAAGTCCTTTTTTAATAATTTTATCTTTTAATTCTTGAGAAGTATTATTTATATCTATTAAATCAAAGTCAACAGGTAATAATTCTTTCTTTAAATCCGAATATATATTTCCTAAGATTCCTAAGTCAGAAATTTTTCCCGCATCTAAAGCAATATATGCTTCAAATATTTCTTGTTTTGTATTTGTAGGATTTAATTTAAATAAATAAATTTTACATCCAGGTAAATGTTTATGTATTATTTCAACGAGTTTGGTTGTGTATTTAGATATCATTTTTCTCCTTATTATTTATTTGGATTTTATAAAATATTAATATATAAAATAACTCTTTTATACATTAATAGAATAATCTAATAAAAAGTTTTTTTTGTTAAATAGACGCATATTACAAGTTATTACTGTTTGTATAATTCTTTTTTTGAATTGTTCAAAAAAATTTGCTTAAAAATATAATTATTCTGTAGAAGCTATAAAGTATATGTATCTTAATTAACGCCAACTCTGTTTAAGCAATGTAATGAAAAAAAAGGTTTTTATGCCCTATAATAGCAGGTTTATTTTCTATAAAATTGTATGCGGTAATTGCAGATAAAACATTAAGAAATAAACCTGATATACTTCGGTGCCTTG
>WJIY01000035.1 GCA_014730005.1 Candidatus Babelota bacterium
ACCTTTAACATCCTCTGATGGACCTTCGAATACCAATTCGGATTCATCATTTAAGTAAAGAACAGGATATGGCGAACCTGCTTGAACTGTTGGGAAGCGTAATGTTGAACCTGGTTCAAATACAAGTCTTACTTTTCCACCCAATGCCAATTCTTGACGATCTGTGTTGCCTTGACCAAATGCACTTAAATCAAGAGCACTTCCGGTTGGAACACGAATTTCATGAATATCATCGGAGTAGAAAGTTAATCTTGGAGTTTCATCAGCGTGTCCGCCAGATGCACCAAAGTTACCTGTTGGTACAACTGCTACAGGATCTGAAACAATTAAATCTGAATTTACATCAACAATACCGTCACCATCTGGACAAATTGTGATGTAGTCTTTTCCAAGATTGTTCCATGCATTCTTTGAATGTTCATTCCACCATCTTGCACCAAGACCTACACGACCACCATGTTGCAAGAATATTGCCCCGTGCATTCCTTCACCACGTACATAGGTTGCATGATCATTGCTTGTTGGAATGTTGCTTGGAATAGAAACAATTTCATAAATTCTTGCAGCTCCATAACTATCTTGGCTTCCAGTTACAAGTAAATGAAGTGGATCTGCAATTGTTGCCCCAGAAACTTTAAGTTGTGTAATAATGTCACCAGCATCAAAGTAGATACAATCTGTTGGGATTGTAGCCGTTTGATTTACAATTGCTGTATAACGAAGTGGAATTGGATTTGCAAAAATTGATTTTACAGGAACATAATTACTGTCATAACTTCTTGTGCTCCATGGAATTATCGCTTCTTCACCTGAATAACGATCTCTTGCAACACGTCCGCTTTGTAATACGCCGGTTGTATTTTGAACGCTAGGAGTATTATAAGCTCTAATTCTTAATCCTGTGGCACCTTGACCTGTATTAGCAGAAATATTTGGATTTAGCGGATATGGTTGACGTCCAAATCCATAACCATATTTTACCTGATCTTTTGGAAGATCAATAACTCCACAAAAATCTTCAGTGCTCCACAATCTGTATGCTATTGGAAGATCCATGTAACAATCATAACCATGCCGTGCAGTATTAAATACATCGTTGAATAATGGTTGAGTTATCGCAATTCGACCACCATGATTTACAAATATTACACTTCCTTGTGTGGATGACATTACAGGAACATATGCTTTATTAAAGCTGGCATCTGTACCATCAAAATAAATGTAGTTTCCATCAATTGAAAGTGTTGCAGGAGAAACCATGCTATTTGAATTGCTAAATTGATCTACAACATTACCTGTCATTCTTTCCCAAGGAAAGAAATAACTATTACCAACTGTAAATGTCCAACCAAGTTCCATATGAGAGCTTCCTGGAGATGTTCTTTGTAATAAGAATAAATGTTGAGCTCTTCCTGGATATTCTAATCCAATAGGTTCCATGTTTGTAAATCCTGATGCACCAGGATCATTTGAAGATTGAATTGAAAGTTTAATTATTTCGGTAGCATTAGATGGCGATGGAGGTGTATTATAAACTTTGTTTCTAAAGACATTTACAAAACCACTATTAACAACAGAATTTGTTGTGTTATCACTCATCAAGTTTTGTCCACACCCAAGCATAAATACACGACCATGACCTTGAAGAAGTGTATCAAGTTGATCACCATGATCATAATATCTAAATACTGAAGTATTATTTGCATCTGATCCGTAAATTAAATCAGCAGTAACTCTTGTTGCAGGAAAACCTCGTACTCTTTCACTTACTTCAAATCGAACACCTGATGCTGTTGCATTTTCATGCATATCAAAATCAGAACCAAATAATCTGATTTGTGGATATTGATAAGCTGTGAAATATGCATTTGCCCAAGAAGCGTTGTAATTATATGGTCCCCAAAGTTGTTCATTCAAGTATTTGGCTTCACCACCAACATATGCAGGAGGAGCAAAAGCAGGATCAAGTATCACATCTTTTGTTACATCAGTATGATCGATTATCGCATCATAATAATTCATTGTTGAATTAAAAAACCAACTTGGTGAATTTGATACATGATATGTTGTATTTAAAGTTAATGGTCTTGTTACAAGTGATCCAGGAATATTATTGAAATTTTGATATTCACGTGCTGCCCAATCTGTTGCAACAGTTGCCATATTCATGCGACCTTTTTCATCGCTAGGAGCTATTGCATATTTAGTTGTTGTAGATGTTCCTCTATTTGGAGCTTGATAACGTTCTCTGCCCCAAACTTCAAGGTTACCATGAATCTCTATAACTGGTTCACCATCTGCTGATGAATATGCTGTACTTGGAACATACTCACCGTTATAACTTTGTGAATCTACAGAGAATGTATAAACAACTTCTCCATCATCATTCCACCATGGACCATAATTTGCTGAGGTTGGAGCAAATATACCTCTCTGATCTGGGCTAGCATTCAGACCACCAGCTTCTCTTAATAATATTCTTGCATCACCGTATAAAACAATTCTTGCCTTAGGAAATAATAATGGAGTAGATAATTTATCAAGATTATATCCATAATATGCAGAACTGGTTGACATACCCTTACCAATTAAATAATCATTGTAATTTGAATAATCATTTAATCCGTCAACGACAAATGCCGAAGCATTTCTAAACTTAAACACAGGCGAGCCGGCATTCCATGCAAAATAAAAATTACCTGTTCCATATGCCATATCTTGTACTGCAAAATAATCAAGCCCTATATAGTCTGCAGAAACATGTTCTACAAATGTTTTGTGATAAACATCAACCCAACCATTTGTACCAAGTACAAAACCTTTTCTAACATTAAGTCCAGGAGCAAAGTTCAATCTATGAGTAAGTCCTTGTGATGAATAATAGTTTTCTACATCATACTGATTATTTCGAGCGTTGTACCAAGAATAATCATTAGACCAATAAACATTACCTGGAAATGGACCAGCTAGTCCCCATAAATTATATTCTTGATATGGATCTGCTGCAAGTTTAGGAACTGTTGAACATTCATTAATAATTAACAATCCTCTTCTTGCTGAATCCGCAGGATCATAATCCGAAGAAGCAACATCATATGCAGTATCATCTATAACTCTGAAAATTGCACCTCTACCAGCCGTTGCATTAAGATAAGTAAACTTACGAATACTTTCTTCACTAAAACTTGGAACATAATGTCCACAAACAGTTACACCACCATCATGGAAGTTTGGATATCCATGCTGTGTTGGAGAAAATGGTTGGTGTCGTGAAGACAATGAAACATCATTGCGATTAATTCTTAATAACATACGTCCATGACCATCACTGGTTGGATCAAAGGTTGGATCAAAAGCTAAAGTTCCATAACCCTCAGAACCTGTATAATTCATGGAAAGGTATGTTATATAAGATCCCATACCAACAAAAACACCGGTAACTGCATTGGTATTTCCTAAAGTATCATGAACACGTTTGAATACAACTTTATTTTCACCATTATCAATTGCTTGGGCTTCAGTTTGATCCATCGTGATAAATACACGAGTTCCTCCAGAACGAATTACTTCACTAACTCTTCCAGAACTTCTTCCTGTAAAGGTAACAGTTGCTCCATAAATTGCATTTGGTGTACCAATATTTGCAGCATTATAATCACTTAGTAAGAATTCTGTCGTACCTGGACCGGAGAATGTAACAATAAAGTCGGTTGTATAATTATATCTACCGTCAAAGAACAAATCGTAATCACAATTTACTGTAATTTTACGACCTGATCTTGCATAAAATATCAAATGTCCCCATGAAGCACGAGCCGCATCTGCAAATGGTTGTAAATGTACTGTGTTTGACGTAACATTTACAGTTGTATCTAGATTATGTGCACCGATATAAACGTCTGCAGAAATTGTAATTGTACCAGACATATTTAATGTATCATCCCAAACACTGCCTGGAGCTCCAGGATCTATACCTGCATTTGTAATAATATTTTGATCATTCCAATTGATCTCAGCCCCTAAATACCCCGTAAGCAAAACGAAAAAAGCGCTAAGCAAAAACGCCTTTTGCAATCCTTTCTTCTTCCTCATCTTTTCTCCCTTAGTAATGAAACACACAAGGTCTACCTTTCTTCCTAAATTTTTTCCTTTCCCTTAAAAAGACAAACTCCTTATATTTTAAAAACCAACAACACCTCTTTTAACAAAAATTTTTAAATTTACTTATTTAAGGACCTAAAATGAAATTAACGAGTAAGAACGATTTACTGATAGATACAACAGATTCTCCTTTATGCATCTTCATCCAACTCTCCTTATATTTGTCATAACATTTTGCAATACATGCAAAGATGTTTATTTTACCTTAACCTGTGCATTCTAAATGTCAAGAAAACTCGTCATCAAAATTTATGATAATTTCTTTGCATTGTTTTTAATGTTTAACAATTTTTTATTTGTAGGTAAAATTTAAATTTAAATTTTTTCAAACTTTAACACAGTTTGGTTGTGGTATTGTAACTATTTTCTACCTTAATTTGTAAAGAAAATAATTTTTTTTTTAAAAAAAACTTTTAAGAACAAAAACTTGATTGAGATTTATTATGAAAAAAAATATTCCATTTTTCTCTATAGAACGTCAATATACACAAAATAAAAAAACATTTTTAAAAGCTTTAACCAATGTTTTAGATTCTCAAAATTTTATTGGCGGAACGTTTGTCCAAAAATTTGAAACCAATTTTAGTTCGTATGTTAAATCAAAATATGCAATTTCATGCAACTCTGGAACTGATGCTCTTTGGCTTGCACTTAAAGCTTTAAATTTACAAAAAAATTCAATTGTTTTAACAACACCTTTTTCTTTTATTGCATCCAGCAGTGAAATAGTTGCACATAAAGCTCATCCTGTTTTTATTGACATTGATGAAACAACTTTTAATATTGATCCACAAAAAATTGAAATCTGGATAAAAAAAGAAGCTGAATTTATTAATTCACAAGAAAAATTAATACATAAAAAAACTGGTTTTCCTGTTGCTGGAATATTATTTGTTGATATTTTTGGACAATGTACAAATTATAAAGCAATAAAAGAAATCTCAAATAAATATAACCTGTGGTTAATTGAAGATGCATGTCAAGCAGTTGGCGCACAAACAAATGATGGAAAAAGTGCGGGAACACTTGCAAATATTTCATGTTTCTCTTTTTACCCAACCAAAAACTTAGGTGCATTTGGTGATGGTGGTTGTTGTACAACAAACAATAAATATTTAGCCGAACAAATGATACAACTACGAAATCATGGCCGCAAAAGTCACTACAATTACATACAACATGGAATTAATAGTAGGTTGGACGGAATTCAAGCAGCTATTTTGGATAAGAAATTAAAGCTGCTCGACCATTTCAATGATCAGCGAATAAATATTGCACAAACTTATAATCAACAATTAAAAGGAATAGATTTTATAAAAACACCCAAAACAATAAATGGTAAACATGTATATCATCAATATTGCATTCAATTAACAAATCAAATTTTACGAGATCAATTAATTCAAGAACTTTCAAACCATAAAATTAATACCAATATTTATTATCCAAAAACCTTAGATCAAATAGATTTTTTAAATACACATCCACAATTAAAAAATGTTTGTCCAATTGCACAAAATTTAACAAAAACCACTCTTGCCCTTCCAATTTGGCCAGAACTTGAAAAAGAAGAAGTTGAATATATATGCCAAAAAATAAAAGAGGTTGCACAAAAATTACAAATTTCAACAGTTTATTTTCAAAAAACAAATTCTTGCAAAGGTAAAATAAATGAATAAAAAAGGATTATTAATCTCTGTTGAAGGAATAGATGGTTCTGGCAAAAGTCTATTTTCTAAAAATTTGTACCATACATTAAAAAATAAAAATGATGTAATTCTTACAAAAGAACCTGGAGGAACAAAATTAGGACAAAAGCTAAGACAAATTTTACATGAAGAAAAAGAAAACGTGTGCGATTTATCAGAATTTTTACTTTTTGCTTCTGATAGAGCTCAGCATTTTCAAGAAATAATTATTCCTAATTTAAATTCCAATAAAATTATAATTTCCGACCGAATGGCCGATTCTTCCCTTGCATATCAAGGGTATGGAAGAAAACTCAATATTAGTATGATTAAAAAAGTCAACGAGTGGGCCATGCAAAATATTATACCTGATATCACTTTTTATCTTGAAATTGATATCAAAACAGCACTAAACAGAATTATTAAAAGACAAGAAACTCTCACTTCTTTTGAAAAAGAAAAAATGAAATTTTGGCAACATGTTTTAGATGGTTTTGATCAAATTTTTAAAAATCGAAAAGATGTCATCCGACTAGACGCAACAAAAAATCCAGATGAAATATTAAATCAAGCATTAACTCACTTAAAAAATTATATATAAATATACAAAGTTTTTATGTTTATATTTTAAATTGTAACAATGATTATTATTAAACCGAACAAACACAGATAATATTAAAAACCGAATTTGTGAACATACAACAGGAAAAAAATTGCTAGCCATACCTGTAAAAGATTACCCGTTAATTAATTTTTCATGCAAATATTCACATCAAAATATAAAGCCATCTGTATAAAACAAAAGAATAAAAAGTAAAAAGTAGTTTGTATGGTTTTACATGCCTTTAGTCATTAGTCATGATCCCTCTATACATCCGTCTTCGCTAAGTCTACGACAAACACTCGGGATGACTATTTATTACCCACATCTTTTGCTAATTTAAAAGCAAAAAAAAGAATATTTAAAAAAAGATTTAATAAATGAGCAAATTTTTAAGTGATAAAACTAAGAATATAAAATTGGGTGATAAGAGATTTGAAATTTTATTAAATAATTTAATAAAAACACCTAGTAGTAGTAGCATTCCTGTTTATCTAAAGCAAAACAAAGGCATATAGATTTTTTGATAACGATAGAATCAATGCAGATGAAGTAAGATCACATTTTTTCGAAACTACCACAAGAAGAATAAGTAAAGAAAAAGACGTATTAATTTTAAGTGATACAACAAACTTAGTTTATTCTTCACATAAAGCATTAAAAGGAAAAGGTGTCTTGAGAGATTTTAAAGCTAGTGGATTTTAATTACATTCGGCATATGCCGTCACAATACATGGAGAACCATTAGGACTGGTATATCAATATTTTTGGGGTCACAAATCGGAAAATTACGGAAAAAGAAAATATAGAGCAGATTTATCAATCGAAAAAAAAGAATCATATCGTTGGTTAGAATGTAACGCGGATGTATCGAAGAATCACAACCAATGACTAAAAGCATATAGGACCATACAAACTCCTTTTTTACTTATTCACAAAAACAAAAACTTAAAGTAAAATAAATTTAAATATTTTCTTAACATCATCAATTAAAGATAAATTTAAAATGATAACACAAGCTTTAAACACGATTTTATCATTTACATATCCCAGTTTTTGTCGATCGTGCCAAACATTAGTTCCACAAAATAATATATTTTGTTGCTCTTGTTATGAAAAAATAAAACCGATTGTATCTTTGATGTTGCCAATAACAAAAAAGCATCATATGAAAGTTTTTGCCGCATCAGCATATCAGGAACCATTAAAATCTTTAATTTTAAAAAAAGCTTTTTCTGAAAAACTTGCAAGTAAACAACTAGCTGAAATCATTTTGAAAAAAATAGGATTTAATAACATTAATCCTGATGTTTTAATTCCGATTCCTCTTCATTGGACTCGTTATGCAAATCGCGGATATAATCAATCCGAAATTATGTCAAAATATTTGGGCAAAAATTTTAACAAACCATCATTAAATATTTTAAAAAGAACAAGAAAAACCCAATTTCAATCATGTTTAAAGAAAGAACAAAAAAAAGAAAATGTTAGAAATGCATTTGAAATCAAATATTTTTATAAAACTTTCAAGTTCAATATAATAAAGGATAAAAATATTTTAATCATTGATGACCTTTGTACATCAGGTTCTACGTTACAAAATGCTGCAAAAGTATTATTTAAATTAAAACCTAAATCCATAAACGCTATTGTTGCCTGCAGAGTTATTTAAAATTTCACATTTAATTCCGCCATCCATCTCAATTAAATTTTTTTCAAGATTCAAAATGCTATTTTGCGCTGATACATTAAAGGCTGGACAAAAATAATCAAGTTGTTGATTTGTTGCAGCCTTTTGGTGCACAAAATTATAGCTAATATCTTTTCCCAAAATTTTAAGCTCACCAACCAATCCTTTAACATCGCCTTTAAAAAAAACTTCTTTTTTTTCTCTATCAAAAAAAGAACGGTTTGATTTAAATTTAGCAATTTGATTTTTATTTTTCTGCAACTTGCACCTAACATAATCACATTCTATTTTATTTTCTTTATTAAAAATACGACCTTCTTTTGAGCGTAGTATCAACGATTCTTTTTTATTTTTTAATATTTCTTTAATGCTGAAATCTTGAACTCTCATATCAGGTTTATTATTTGCAGAACAACTATCATTTGAAACCAAAACATCAATATTTTTCCTCTTATAATCATTTAAATAAAAACAAACAACACCTAATATTATGAAAACAAAAATAAATACAGATAAAATAATTAAAAATTTTGATTTACTCATTTAAAAGATTCCGCTTTAAAGATTCCGCAATCATATTTTGTCCAAAAGGATGTTTTTCCTGAACATAAAGAATTAAATCTAATAATAATCTTAATGGGCTATTTCCCCCTGATCTTGGAACAATTAAATCTGCTTTTTCTTGTAAATAAAACGGCGTGTTACTTGGACAAACAAATAAATTAATATTTGATTTGACTTCAAAATCTAAAAAATCATCCCCAAAATGTAATGTTTCTATTGACGATAATTTTTTTTTCTTTTGTATTTCTTTTACCTTTTCAATCTTTGAAACACAAAAGCCTATGTAACACATATCTTCAGGAATGCCTAATTGCTTTGCTCTAATTTTTGTTACCTCATCATTTCGCCCACTTAAAAAAGCAAAATCTAAAATATTTTTTTTTAAAGATCTATCAATTATAAAACCATCTTGAACCGAAAAAGCTTTACACAAAAAATCAGGAGAGAGATAAATCTGAGCATCTGTTAAAGCTCCATCAATATCACAAATTATTAATTTTATATTTTTTATTTTTTTTATTAAATCGTTATTTTTTAAACATTGTAAAAACCAATTTTTATCAATTTCCGACTGATTAAACACAAAAAACTCCTTTTTAGTGAACAGTTACTTGTATAAAATTTTTTCCAATTCCTGTTCTGCCTGATCATAATGCTCTATATATCCATGCACATTAGAAATTATATCTTCGTTAAATTCATTTTTAACAGCTATGCATTTAATCCCTGCGTTTTTAGCTGCTTGAAATCCAACATGCGAATCTTCAAAAATAATACACTGATCAGGATTTACATTTAATTTTTTAGCAGTATATAAAAATATTGCAGGATCAGGTTTAGCTTTATTATTAACGTGTTCCATAGTATAAATATTTTTTCCAAAAAAATTATTCAACTTAATTTTTTTATTTAAAATATCACAAGTTTCAATTGTTGCATTTGTAGCCAATCCCGAAGCTATTCCTTTTTCTTGCAATCTTTTATGAAAAGCCGTAAAACCCTCTACAAAATCAACTTTTTTATTTGTAAAATAATTTTTTATAAATTCTGTTTTTTGAATTAAAAGATCTTCAATTGAACCTTTAAGATTTAATTCTTTTTTAAAAATAGAAATAGTCTTATATAAGCCAGCACTGCTATTTTGTTTTAAAAGATTTATTTGATTCTCATTTAATTGATTAATACCTTTTGATCTTAAAAAACTCTGGATAATATCTTTCCATATATGTTCTGTTTTAATTATTGTGCCATCCATATCAAATATGACAGCTTTAATTTTTTCTTTGATTCTATTCATATAAATTACCTCCCCACATTTTTAAATGCTAAAACTTGAAGTAAAAAATTACAATATTTGAATAAAATATGCAATAAATGCCTGGAACTACACAATTTTAACTATAAAATTTAATATTAGTTGTATACCATAATATCAATTATTATTTACATTTTATTCTATTTGTCAAAAGGTAGATTTCGGATTAGATAAAAAACTTCATTTTTTATGGATTTTTTAGCATTTTTTGCTAGATTTATTTTGTTTTTTAGGTTGATATCTTAACTAAAATAATTAAAAAAAGAAACAAGGAGAAACTTTTGAGGAGAACTTAAAATATGCAACATCTTGCTATAATTCCTGATGGAAACCGAAGGTGGGCAAAAAATCATAAATTACAATCTTTTATGGGACACAAAAAAGGCATGGAAGCTTTTGATATAGCAATAAAATTTTGCATAAAAAATAATATCAAATATCTATCTGTTTACACTTTTTCACTAGAAAATTTCAAACGAACAGAAAAAGAAAAATCTTATCTTTTTGAACTTTTGATCAATGAATCTAAAAAAAAGCTTCCTGAATTTATAAAAAATGAAATACGAATTAAATTTATCGGCAATAAGAATTTTTTTCCAAAAAACGTTACCCCCACAATTAATAAACTTGAAAATGAAACAAAAACTTTCAAAAAACTTAATTTAAACTTATTGTTTTGCTATAGTTCAAAAAATGAAATTGTAAATGCTACAAAAGCTATTTCAAAAAAAGTTAAAGCTGGTATTTTAGATCCTGAAGAAATAAATGAGGAAAAAATTAAAAGTTTTTTATGGACAGGTAATATACCCGACCCAGATCTTATAATACGCACAAGCTCACGGTTAAGATTAAGCAATTTTTTACTATATCAATCCGCTTATAGCGAATATATGTTTCTTGATTGTTACTGGCCTGAAATAACTACAACAAATTTACAAGAATGTTTAGATAAATTTAACCAAATAAAAAGAAACTTTGGAAGGTAGTAAATATGAATAAAACTGTTTCTATGATCGGTGCAGGTTCTTTTGGTACAGCAATGTCAACTTTATTAGCTCAAAATAATTATAATGTTAATTTATGGTGTTATGACCGAAAAGCTTACGATTCAATAAAACACAAACGAGAAAATGAAAAATATTTGCCAGGAATACAATTAAACACAAAAATAGAACCATTTCTTAATTTACAGGAGGCATTAGCAAATAGCCAATACATCTTTCAAGCTGTGCCAGTAAAATATCTTCGTTCTGTTTTTGATGAGGTTGAAAAATACATATCTAATGACCAAATTATAGTAACATTAAGCAAAGGAATAGAAGAAGGAACATTATTTTTGCCTTCACAAATCATTAGTCATATTTTAGGTAATAAAATTAAAATAGCTGTTATGTCTGGTCCTAATTTTGCACATGAAATAGCTAGAAATTTTTATTCTGTAACAACAATTGCCTCCCAAGATGAAAATGTTTTAAAGGAATTAAAACAAATTTTATCAAATGAATTTTTTAAACCAATCATTTCTAAAGATATAATTGGAACACAAATAGGCGGCGCAATTAAAAATATTATCGCTTTAGCAATTGGATTGATACAAAATTCCACAAGCAAAAGCAACCAGAATGCAAAAGCTTTTATTTTAACCCAAGCATTAAATGAAATGGCACAAATAAGTGAATGTTTTGGTGGCAAAAAAGAAACAGTTTATCAAAATTCTGGACTCGGCGATTTAATTTTAACAACAACAGGACAATTAAGCCGAAATTTAAAAGCAGGAGAACTTTTAAGTAAAGGTAAAACTTTAAAAGATTTAGATTTAGAATTTGATACACTTCCTGAAGGTTTAAACACTGTAATATCTATTTTTAACTTAATACAAAAATGCAAATTAGACCTTCCAATTTGCCTTGAAACTTACCAAACCATTTTTGAAAATCAAAAAGTGCAAGATATGGTTAAAGACATTTTCAAGGCCTGTTAAATACTTTAAAAAACTCTTTTTTAATTAAAAAATCTCGTTTATTTGGTTTTACAAAAATTAAATCTTGAATTTTAATTCTGCCAAAATTTTTTAATATGTAAGGTTTTAATTCGTATTCCAAAAAATTACCTAAGCCTCTTTTGCTTTTAAGAAAATTAAAATCATATAAAAAAATATTTCCTTCAGGGTTACGTGAAATCAACAATTTATTTTTACCTGAACATAAGGTGATATTTTTTGAACAAAAATCATTATAAAAAAAATAAAAATTGATAAAAAAAATCAAACTTATAAAAGCAACGATTCTTCTATATGCAAACCTATTTAAATAGTCGTTTGATAAAATAATTAAAACAACCAAAGGAATCAAAATTAAAAATAAAAAATTTGGTTCTGAAAACCCAAAAAGCCATGAATCAAAACTTAAATTCAAAAAATACTGCCATAATTGAACTAATTTTTCAAAACAATATATCAACCTATCATTGGGAATATTTAAAATTTGTGTAAAAAATAATAAAGAACTTAAAATTAAAAACATTGTCAAAAACGGTAAAAAAATTAAATTACCCAATAAACTTAATTTAGAAATAGGCAAACCCCAAGCAATTAAAATTGGCAATGAAATAATAATTATAAAAAGTTGAATTTGTACAAACTTAGATAAAAAAAATAATATTTTATAAAAGATTATTTTTAACATAAAATGAAATTAAATTAATCTTTGGGAAAAGAAATATAAAGATTTTTCCAAAAAATATTTGAACTTCCAGATTGTGGCGGTTTTTTAACTCTTTCTTTCAAAAAATTATATACTTTTTCCAAATAGCGTTTCTGGTTTTCTTCCTCATCATCAAGTTTTATTTTTTTTGAAAATTCAATAATTTTTTTAGAATAAAAAGCCATCATTTCATGTAATATTTTAATACTTTGACTATCCGTTAAATTTGAATTTTTTAATTCTTTATCAAATTGCAACGGAGAATCTAAATTTTTTTCATAAAAAAATAAAAGTAACGTATTTAAGGATTCGAATGTATTTTGATTTACAAGAAAATTTGTAACACAACAACGTGAAATTATTGTTGGCAAAACCGAATTAATATTATCTGAAAGCAATATAAAATTATAACCCTTGGCAGGCTCTTCTAAAACTTTCAATAACCTATTGGCACAAGCTAAATTTAAATTTTGAACATCTTGCAGTATGAAAAAAAATTTTTGATCCGCATCTAATTTAAAATTAATTTTTTCAAAGATTACTTCTATATCTTTTACCGTATAATCCTTTTTAGGATTTATAAAAACAATAAATTCATGTTGTTGAGATTTTATTTTTCTACATTGATTACAAAAACATTTTAAGCTAACTTCATTTTCTTTTTTATTAATGCAAAAATTTTTTTGCAATAAAAGCTCTGCTTTTTCAAAAATAAAATCACTTGGACCAACAAAAAGATGTGTTTGCATTGACGAATTTTCATTTAACATAAAATAATCAAAATAATATTTTTAATTTATCGAACCACCCAAACAATAATTTGTAAAAATATATTGCAAATTACGCCAGTTACTACATCACCTGCCAAAATACCCAACCCAAATGGCAATTCATTAATTCTTTTACCCAAAGTTTTACAAAATAAAAACGGTCTAAAAAAATTAACCACATGAAAAAAAACAAAACCAAATAACATCAGTTTCCAACGTAAAGGAATAAAAGCAAAAGTAAGCATCATACCAATAACTTTATCGAGTACTATATTTGATGGATATTCATCACTTATAAAATGAAGAGCAAAAGATATAATTACAATAGAAAAAACCACCACCAAACCTATAAACCAATAAAAAATTGTTGAATTTATATCATATAAAATCCTTCCCAAAAATAATATCGGAAAAGCAGCAAGTGAAGATAAAAACATACCTAAAGTTGATTGTCCTAATCTTCCAAAACTTGCAAGTTTAAAACTAATTTCTTTTATTTTTTGAAATATAAACATCAAAAAAATATCTCCCTAAAATTCCAAAAACTCCAATTACTATAAAAACATCAGCCAAATTAAAAACAGGCCAATGCCAATTTCCTACATGAAAATCTAAAAAATCAACAACGCCTCTATAAAAAAATCTATCATAAACATTCGAAAATGCTCCTGCAAAAATTAAAACTTCAAAAAAAATATCATTCCCCTTTTTAAAAGCTTTATATGTATGAACAAAAAAAAGATAGATCATAAATAAAATGATAAAAGATAAAAAATTAAATTTAATTGCAGATTCAAAACTAAATAATCCCCACGAAACACCTCTATTCCAAACTAAAGTCAAATTAAAATGATCAAATACTTTAATATCTTTTGCAATTAAATTGCGTAAAGCCCAAATCTTTGTTAATCGATCTATGATAAATGCAGAAACAAATATTAGAAAATAAACTATTACTTTAAGTTTTTTGTTCATCTTAAACTTGCACCAACTTTTTCAACCGATTTTATTGACTTTTTCCAAACTGCATCAATTTCATCTTTTTCCAAGGTTTTCTTTTCGCTATTTAACCAAATTCTAAAAGTCAAGGATCGTTTATCAAGCCAATCCTCTTTTTCAAAAAAATCTATAAGTTTTACCTTTATCACCAAAACATCAACTTTGTCTAAAATGCTTTCTATTTTTTTAGTTGTTAAATCAAGAGGAACAAACATGCTTAAATCAAAATATGTTTCTTGATATTTTGGTAACCCATCAAATTTTTTAACTTTAGATACGTAGTCAATTAAAAAATCTGCATTTAATTCAAAAAAGAATGCATCACTTTCAGATAATACATCAAGTTTGCTTAAAAATAATGGATCAACTTTACCTAAAATTCCTAATTTAACTTTATCATAATAAATATACGCAGATTGATATTTAATACACCATGCATTTTTAGGTTTATCTATTTTTACAAAATTCAATATATCTGTATTAATTCCTACAAGTGAAAGCATACCTGTTATATAAGCTTTGCATTGATAAAAATCCACATTTTTACGTTTCTCAAAAAATACTCCGGCTATTTTTTTTATTTCTTTTATTCCAGATCTTTCCTTTAAACCTCCTGTACTCCAAATCTTTGCCATCTCAAAAAAACGAAGTCTATCTTGTTCATGAAAATTATCTTGAATATTTTTAAATAATCCAGGTAATAACGAAGAAACTAGTCGTTTGGCATTTTGAGAAACAGGATTTACAATCTCAGCAGCCGATTCTATGTTTTGCAATTTAACAGATTCCAAAAAATTTTCATCAAAAAATGCATAATTTCTTTGTTCTATCATTTTTGCACATTCAACTAGATAATTTTTAATTTTTCTTTGTTTAAAAATTCGATTTAAAACCGAGGGTTGTTTTTTAAAGCAAGGCAATGACAAAGCAATCTTATCTAATCCAAAAAATCGGACAATTTCTTCTAAAATATCCTCTTTAGTTTGAACATCTTTACACGACCTAAATGTTGGAATTGTAATTGTATAAATATAATTTCTTGTTAATTGCAAATCACCAATTTGTTTTTGAATATCTTCAATTAATTTTTTTTCAACTTTAAAACCTAATCTTTGTAATGGATAAATAATATCATAATCATCATCCAGTTTTAATCCTGAACGTTTTTGAAAATATTCATGTTCAACCTGTATTGTTTTTTCCTCAATTGGAATTCCCACAGATAAAATTCTATTAGCACTATTCAACTCAATTCCATAAAGTTTTGCCAATCTTAAAAATCTCAAAATTCCATGAATATTTTGATTAGGATCTAAAGTTTTTTCAAAACGAATCGAAGATTCTGTTCTACATTTATGTCGCAACGCTGTTCTTCTAACAACTGCAGCATCAAAATTTGCCGACTCAAAAAAAATATTTTTTGTATTCTGCTGGATAATAGAATCAATTCCACCCATAACACCTGCCAAACAAAGTGGTTTGTTTTCATCTGCAATAACTAAATCTTTTTCTGATAGTTTAATTTCATTTTCATCCAATAAAGTTATTTTTTCACCCTTTTCCGCCATTCTTACAATAATTGATCTGCCTTCAATGTTTTCAACATCATAAACATGAACCGGTTGCGACCAATCAAGGGTAAGATAATTAGTTAAATCAATAAGTCCATTTATCGGACGAACACCAACTTTTATTAATCTGCTAAATATAAAAATATTAGTTGGCTTATTTTGAACGGAATTAAAATAAATTCCTGCAAATCTTTTACAAGCATTTTCAGCTTTTACTTCAATTGAAATAGGATTTTGCTCAGTCGCTTTAGCCTTTTTTTGATATGTATCAACAGATTTTGTTTGAACAAGTTTATTTGCATCAATAAAATCTAAATTTAAAAAAGCTGCAATTTCTCTTGCAAACCCTCTATGCCCCCACATATCAGGACGATGCGTAATTGATTTATTATCAACCTCAATAATAACATCTTGTGTTTCAAAATATTTTTTCCACTCTCCCTTTAAATCTTGTTGTTGTATATCAAGAGCTGGAACATAACCATCTTTATCTAATCCAAAATCTGATAACTTCGCCCATTCAATTTTTTTTTCTCTTCTTCTAACCATGAAAATTAGATTTTCTTTAAAATCTTCTCTTGAGGGTAAATCACATTTTATTTTCCACTCTGGTATTTCAATTTTTAACCTATTGTTTATTTTTGTAATTTTTCCTAATGCAAAATCTTTAAGATCAAAATCAATCTTATAATAATTCTCGATTTCAGCAGAAATCTTATTAAATTTAGAAATTAATTCATCTATATTCTGTTTTTTCCAATTAGCATTTATATGATCAAAAATCCAAGAAATCGAAAGTTTCATAATTAAACCGCCTTGAATAATTTAGAAAAAATTATGGATCTATATTGATTTAACAATGCCTCATAAACAAAAAAACGTCAATTTTTTAGTTTTTTTTGCTTTGTTTTTTCATTTTTGCCTTTAAATAAAGGCAAAAATTTGACATTATTAAAAATAATACATATATTAATTGTTAATAATAATTTCATTAAGAATTTATATCGCTAGTTATCTATCCAGAAAAGTTGTTATAGTTTTCCAACTTATATAAATACATGTTAATAAATACATAAAGGATGTTATTATGAATAGAATTAATTTATTAAATAATAAAAATATAATTTTTTTATTTCTAATTTTGCAAATCGCTCAAATATTCAATATAAATGCCATTCGCAATGATGATCAACAAAATAATAGCGATTCCATACATTTTCATATCCAAGCTATTGATACTACTAATCTTGATATTGATAGTCTTGTATCATTTTTAAGGATTCAAGAGAGAATTGATTGGACAATAAATACATATAATGAAATTTCATCAATGGTAAATACAAATGAAATTTCATCTATAGCACAAAATTTACAAATTATTATAGATCAATTAGTTAAGATAATCGAAACATTATCATGGGGCGAGATAGCTAAAGACAATCCTGTGCGAAGAACGGAGAATCCTTTTTTAACTACAGAAGAGTTCTGTTCTATTTTAGAAATTTGCAAATCAAAATTAACACTCCTAATAAATCAATTAAGTCAGCAGGATTTAACTAAAAATTTATTAACTTTTGCGATAATAAAACTGATTGGTAGAAAAAATTTTGTGGCAATTTTATATGTTACTCAGCATTTTAAAGATAAAATAAATTTTGAAATAGATTTAGAAACAAATTTTAAAGAAATTTTTCCTTCAATAAATACCAATCCATATATTATTCATTTGAATAACATTAAAGCAAATTTAAATATATTTAAACGTTGGATTTACAATAATTATTATTTACCCGAAGCACCCAATTTAATACAATATGCTAAATTCTGTTCTACTGAAAAAGAAAATAATAAAGAAGGTTATGATATATTGAAATTATTGTATCGATCATATTATCGTAATACAATACCTCCCATAGAATTTCATTCCTAACTTGAATACAAAACCATAATCCTAAATATATCCCGAGCTCGCGTTAAATAAGTCTTTATAAAATAATTTTAATTTATCAATGAAAGAATAAAATATGTTTATTAAAAATAAAACTCGTTTAATCGTTTTATTTTTTACATTGTTGATTCCAACAATCTCTTTTGCAAAAAATAATCTTAATTTATCAAATGATGAACGCAAAATATTATTTAAAGCTATGGAAGACCCAAATTCCAATTTATTTCAAAATATTGAATACGTACTAAATAAACAAGCTTTAACAATATTTAAATCGTTTCAATCTATCTTAAAACAAATTTTAATTTTAGGTTCTTCAATAACACTAGGATTTGAAACATTTTTCATAATAGATTTTATTGGAAATAAAATAACTTCTCAAAAAAATAAATTACATGTAATATCTGAAAATGAACCTCAACCATGTAGAATCGATAAAAATATTATACCATCACTTGTAGAATTAATCGTTCTTATATCAATTTATGATATAACATTAAATATAATTTTTAAATCAAAAAATAATAATGATCAAAACATCAAAAACAATCAAATTTGAGGAATAAAATATGTTTATTAAAAATAAAACTCATTTAATCGTTTTATTTTTTACATTGTTGATCCCAACAATCTCTTTTGCAAAAAATAATCTTAATTTATCAAATGATGAACGCAAAATATTATTTAAAGCTATGGAAGAAAATAAAACTTCAATTTCTAAAACATTCTTAAAACATTGCTTAATGTTAACTTCGTCTGCTATTTTAGGTTACAGTACTATGGCAGTTTTAAATTTAAAACCTATGATCGGTGATCCAGGCTTTAGTAAAAATTTCTTCGAGCAATTTAAAACCGAAGAAATAGCTGAAATAACCATTTTTACCGCAATTTATTATGCATTGCTTTATACAATTTTAAAACCAACCAAGAATAAAAAATATAATGATAATATTCATAAACAAATAACATCTCTTGCAATTGACCAAGTAAGGGAAAATCATGAAGCAAATTATAATTAAAATAAAACCAATAATTTTAGTACTTTTACTTTGTTGTTCTACTTGTCCAACTACATCTTTAGCTAAAAAAAACAAACTAACTAAACAAGAAAAAAAGAAATTATTATTAAAAGCATTGTCAAAAAAAGAACCCTCTATTATTCAACAAATTGCCTCTTTACCTAAATTTGCATTAAAACAAGCTTTAATCCTTGTTTCTTCCACAATTTTAGGAATTGGTACAACATGGATAATAAACAAAGAACTTATCAATGACATAGTGCTTTTAAAAAACTACGAAGACCAATGTGAAAACAAGAATGGAAATAATTTGCTTGAACAATGCTTGAAAGAATTTAGAAAACAATGGCGCAAAGAAGAAATAAAGCATCGTCATGACCCGGAAACAATCGAAGTAGAATTTTATACCGCTTTAATAGAATTAATCGTTTTTACATTAGCTTACGATATCATTTTAAATATTATTTTTAGTTCAAACAATAACAAAACAGATGATGATACTAAACAAAAAGCAGCTATTGCTCTTATTAAAATGCAGGAAGAAGAAGATGATGAAGATAATAATTGAAGATTAATAAACTTAATTAACACAAATTCAAGTTAATTGAGTTTATTAACAAATTAATTTTTGTAATTCCAAAATTTTATCATACAATAGTATTCTCAAAATTAAGATGAGTAAGTTTTAGAGACAAACTTTTTTACAATACTTGATTATTATGCAATTTATGGTATTTTAAAAACTCTTTATACTAATAATAAGAAGAATATCGATAATATTTATAACCAAATAAAAATAATTGTTGACTCACAAATAAAGGAACAAAATGAACAAAACATTAAATAAAACAAGATTCATTATTTTAGTACTTTTACTTTTTTGTTTTACTTATCCAAATGTATCTTTGGCTAAAAAAAATAAATTATCAAAAAAAGAACAGAAAGAATTATTGTTACAAGTTTTATCTAAAAAAGATAATACTATTTCAAATAAAACAAATACTTTTTTTAAATCTAAACTAAAACAATTTTTAATTCTAGGTATTTCTACAACCTTAGGAGCTGGAACAACATTGTTATTAAATAAAAATTTTATAAATGATCTCTCAATGGTAATTGAATATGTAAAAGAAAACAATATGGAATACATGGAATACTTTGAAGAATTTAATATAGATTACTTTAAAGAACTTAATATAAATAATAAATTACCTAAAGTTAAAGGTACATTAAAACCTGAACTAATTACAATGGCTATGGAATTGATTTGTTTTACAATAATTTACGATATCGCTTTAAATCTACTTTTCAAATCAAAAAATGATAATACTGATGAAGAAATAAAACAAAAAATTGCTCTCGCTCTAGCCGAAATACAAAAACAAGAAAATTTAGATGATAATTATAAGTTAGATAAATAATGAAAATCAAAGTATTTTAATTACTAATTAATTTTCGTAATTTCAAAATTTTATCACGCAATTCAATAGCATTCTCAAAATCAAGATCCTGAGCAGCTTGTTTCATTTCTAATTCAAGCTGCTCAATTAAGCTTTCAGCTTCTTTTTTATTTTTAACTTCAAGTTTTGGTTTAATTTTGCGCTTAGAATTTTTAGAAGCTTTTGCTATTTCTTCCTGTAATGAAAAACTTTTTGCAACTGTTCGTTTAACTGTTTCAGGTTTTATTCCATGCTCAGTATTATGTTTTTGTTGCATTTTTCTACGACGGCTTGTCTCATCAATCGCAATTTTAATAGATTTTGTAATTTTATCTGCATAAAAAAGCACTTTACTTTGTGTATTTCGAGCCGCCCTTCCAATTGTCTGAATCAATGAACGCTCATTTCTTAAAAATCCTTCTATATCGGCATCCATAATTGCAACTAAAGCAACTTCTGGCAAATCTAATCCCTCTCGCAGCAAATTTATACCAACCAAACAATCAAATGTTCCTATACGCAATTTTTGAAGCAATTTAGTACGCTCTGGTGTTTTGATATTACTATGCAAATAACAAACCTTTAATTTTTGCTCCTCCAAATATTTTGCCAGATCTTCAGCCATTTTCTTAGTTAAAACAGTTATAAGCGTTCTAAACCCTTTTTTAGAAGTTTGTTTTATTTGTTCAATTAAATGATCTATCTGACCTTCTTTTTTTACTACTTCAATTTTTGGATCCAAAATTCCAGTTGGTCTAACAATTTGTTCTACAATTTGAGTACTTTTTTCTTTTTCATAATTTCCTGGAGTAGCGGAAACAAAAATTACATCCCTAAAAAAAGCTTCTATCTCTTCAAATTTTAATGGACGATTATCATAACTTGCCTTTAAACGAAATCCATAATCAATCAACGCCTTTTTCCTGGATTTATCACCTTGATACATGCCATGTAATTGTGGAATTGCAATGTGTGATTCATCCACAATTAAAAGATAGTCATTATTATAAAAATCAAATAAACAATATGGAGCTTGCCCAGAAATACGACCATCAAAGTATCTAGAATAATTTTCAATACCGGAACAATAACCTGTCTCTTGCAACATTTCTATATCATGATTAACTCGTGTAATTAATCTTTCACGATAAATAGGATTTTCAATTTTTGAACTTTCTATTTCTAAATCATTTTTTATGCAATCAATTGCTGTTTTCATCTTTTCTTTTGTTGTAATAAAATGTTTTGCTGGGAAAATCAAAATATTATCTACCCTAGATAATATTTTATTATTTCTTTTATCAATAAGTTCTAATATTTCTATCTGATTGCCAAATAACTCAATACGCAAATTACTTGCCAAATAAGGTAAAACTATAGTTATAGAATTTCCATTAATCTGAAAAGTTCCAGAAATACGTTGCATATCATTACGTTTATACTGCAAATAAATAAGTTTATTGATTAAATCTCTTCGGCAAATTTTATCGCCAACTTCTAATTTAAAAGTTAAATCTCTATAATCCCAAGGATTTCCCAATGAATAAATTGCAGAAACAGAAGCAATCACAATCGTATCAGGTCTATTTATAATTGAAGCGGTGGCTTCCACACGTAATCGCTCTATTTCAGAATTAATTTTTGTTTCTTTTGGAATATAAATATCTTGTACTGGCAAATATGACTCTGGTTGATAATAATCATAATAACTTACAAAATAACAAACTTTATTCTCTGGAAAAAATAAAGAAAATTCCTCATAAAGTTGAGCTGCTAAAGTTTTATTTGGCGATAAAATCAATACAGGTTTGTTTTGATTTGCAATCACATTTGCCAAAGTAAAGGTCTTTCCAGATCCTGTTACACCTAATAAAACTGACTTCCCAGGCCTTTTACTATTTAATTGCCTAATTGCCTCAGGTTGGCTTCCTGAAGGCTTAAAAGTAGAATTTAACTTAAAAATACTGTTTTTTTTCTTCATAGCTTAAATTTAACCTAAAAAAAAATATACCTCAAAAGGTCATTTTTAACCTAAATTTAAGCAAAAAAAATCAATTTTTAGTATTTTTTTCAAAAAACAAAGTAAATTCATCATATTTTGTATGAAATAAATTTGTAAGATATATTAATTGTATAATTGCAATTTGATTATTAATAAAATATAAATGGAGGTTTAAAAATGTTTTATAAAAACATAATTAAAAAAATCATATTGTTTTTAAATTTATTATTTTTCATTAATACAAATTTCATTAATGCAAATATTTTTGAAGAATATAAAAATAAAATATTAAATCCTGAAACATGCAAAACAATTCTTAAAATAAATAATCAAAATTATGAAAACACTGTTGATTATACTATGAATTATTTCGATAAAATTGTTGAAAGTTATAATATATATTATACATATATAAATTTACTAAAATATATAGATGAACTAAAAGCTAGTATTGAATTATTAAAACTTAGTAATCCAATTAATCTTTTAATCGAATGTGATGAAAAAGATTGTAATTTAAGCAGAGACCACAAAAATGAATATACCAGACAAATCTTAGAAGATGAAATTCTAAATTACACACAAATGTTTTATAAAAATAAAAATCAACCAATTGTTATTACAGAACTTGGATCTGGTGGATTATTTCAAAATCTAGTAATTATGACCAAAATTTTAAATTCTGGATACAACAATATAAAAATTTGTTTAATTGATCTCTCATATGAAACATTTTATGATGTTTATCAAAATGAGGATAATTACACAAATTTGTTGCAACCAAAAAATTTAATTCTTTACACACATTTTTATTTGACCGAACAAAAATTTTATCAATATTTTAATTTTTTAAAAACAAATTTTCCAAATGCTAATATAGAAATCAAAATATTTCCTGATCTTAATACATATTTATTAGAATGTAATGAGAATGCCGAATTTAAAACCGACATTTTTTTAAGTATAGACACTATTACACCTAACTCACCTGACAAAATCATTAATGATTTGATTTGTTTCCATACATCTAAGGCTTTAAAAATAGGTGGTTTAATATTTCATTGCTTTGATGCCAAAAATATCGAATCCGATGAAATTGATTATAATTGTTATCCTAAAAAAAATGTGATTTCAATTATGCAAAAAAAATATGATTTGGAAAATATAAATTTACCAGACTTTTTTAATCGTCTTGAAATTTTAATGCATATACCACAAAAGCCTGTATGGTTAAATAATTATCAAATTATAAAAAATTATGTATTCTACTAACAAAACTTAGTTTTTTTTAGCTAGCTCATTAAAATACAAAATATGCAAACCAATTTAATAAATAAAATAAAAAATGAATAAAAAAAAATTTCAACTCTTATTCTTAATTTTATTTTTAACAATTGCAGAATTTAAAAACAATATTAAACCCATGCAAAATAGTCCTATAATAGAATGTCATTTCAAAAAACACCAAGAAATCAATAAATTAACACCTCTTGAACAAGAATTATATTTAAATGGTTTTTATAAACCAATTCTTAATTTAAATATAACGCCACTTAAAATAACCAATAACAATGAATTACAAGGACAAATCAATATCATAAACACTGATATTATAAATAAGCTATTAAATGACTTAACACCTATAAATTCCAACTTTTTATACAATTATCCTATTAATTCAATAATAAATTTTCGTCGTTTTATAATAAAAAATCTTGTCAAAGCAGAACAAATAGAAAAAAACAACCCTATATTTTTATTATATGAGCTACATCAATATAATTATAGTTTTTTTGATTCATGGAATAAAATCATAGAAGAAATTACAAACAAAATTCATTGCGAGATAAATAATTTAATAACAAATTCTATTTCAATACAAATAACTGATTTAACTTTATTAGCAACAACTTTATTTATTATAAAAAAATTTAAAATATGTAACTGTTATAATATTTATATACATCTTATTAATGAAAAGTTCGAACTTCTTAAACCCTATAAAGAAATCAAAATTTCTTTTCAATATTTAATAAATCGATATTTTTTAGAAAAATTATTATATCAATATTACAATTTTATAAAAAATATAAATCCAAATATTCGTATTTTTATACATACAAGCATACAAAAATATTATTCTTTTTGTATGAAAAATAATTTAAACAATAAACAAATATTAATTTAAACCGATATATAATAATATAATTTTATAGCAATCGTTCTAGCTCTTTTTTTGGAGTAATTGAAAAATCATTTGAAAATTTATCAATTTCAAAAATACGTTTCTCATGTTCTTTTTGACGACCTTTATTCCAAGAAGAAATTGGCGTTAAATATCCAACAATCCTTGTATATTGCTCAATTATTTTTTCACCACAAATAGGACAGTTTTGTGATTGCCCAGAAATTGTTACATGCTTATTTTTACACTGACAATAATTATAATTTATTGCAAAGTGTTCACATCCTGATTTAATTGCATGCGCTATTAATTTTTTCATCTGATTTGGATGACTAAGTTTTTCTCCAATATTTAAATGTGAAATCCCACCTCCAGTTAAAGCCTTAGAAAATAAACCATCCAACTCCACACGATCGGCAATATCACAATTTATCCATAATGGAATAAATTGATTTGAATATATTGGATATTTCATTGAGTATAAAATTTCATCTTTTGCGGCAAATTTAACAGCCAAACTTTCTGCCGGCACCTGTTCAACATTAAATGGAACCTTATATTCTTTACTACATTGTGAAGCAAACGTTTTTATACGATTTAATAAATCAAAAGCTAAAGTTTTTCCACTTTCATTTGTCATTGAATAACCAAATTCTTCTAAACATTCATAAATACCAACAATTCCAAATGTACTAAATAATCTGCTCATTGAAATTAAACCGTGTCTAAAAAAAGGCAATAATCCTTGCTGAACTCGTCGTTTTAATAATTTTCTATGAGCTAATAAAATATCTTTTGCCATAAACAGTCGTGAATTTAATAAATTACATAATTCTTCATATGATTTTGCAATATGTCCTAATCTGGCCAAATTTAATGTCACAACTCTATGAGATCCCAAAGATATCCCACCATTTCCAAAACTATCTGTTCCGGCTAAATCTAAATCATTTGTTAATCTGCAACAACTTGCAACTTTATTTCCTGAAGATATATATATATTAAAACAACCCTTATCTAAATTAATTTTTGAATAATAATCAAGCGATTTTTGGTCTAAAATATTACCATCCTCATCTACTCTGAGATTTAATGTTACAACAGGAAAACGATATGGTAATCCAGTAAAAGGATCACCTTTAGAAAACCAATCACAAAAAATTTTTTGTATCTCTTGAACAATATCAAAATCTGGCTTCGTTCCATCAGGAAAAATCATTTCTCCAAATAATATTTCCAGGTTTGGTCTATCAAAAATGGATAAATTTGAAAATGGCGATTGATGCGAAGGTCTTAACTTTTTATTTAATGTGTGAACCAATGATTGAAAATCATTTTCAATTTCTTTTATATTTTTTGGATCTTTAAGGTCAAGTTTATTTTTTTTCACAAAATAAGAATAACAAACAAAAAGATCTCCTATCGCAACGGCACCTGCAACTTCCTGCGCTAATTCAATTGTTACTTCTTTAACTTGGTCAATAAATGAACGTGCTCTTTTGGGAGGCAAAGATCTTAATTGACCCCAATAATTTCCTTTATGCAACAAAAATTCAACTGAACTTGCCCAACAATAAGGAATTTGAATGGCTGTACTATCGTGAAAATAGAGATCACCATTCCATAAAGAATTAAAAATAATACCAGTTTTTTCCTCTCCTAACTGTTCTGATATAATTTCATATAAATCATGATAACCTAAAAGTTTTAAATTGCTTTTTCCCATCTCAGAAATAAAATTTCCATACGAACGTCCGTCTTGTAAATGATTCGCATTATCATCAATAGACATATCTGAAACACGTTCACTAAAATATCGATCATGCATACATGAAACATCTAATTGATCGGGTGCTATTCCTTCTAATTCCAAAATCCTTTTATCAATTTTAGAATATAATTTCTTAAAATTTTCAGAAAATTTTTTAAATTTGTTTAACATTTCCATTGATTACCTTCCTTGATAAAAACTCTTTGATTTAATGAAGCTGGCCATCTATCTTTGACAAGTAAATCTTCTCTATAAGGCCCACAAACAAGTAATTTTACATTATTCAATAATTCATTTGGTAAAACCTCAAACTCACGTCCTGTATAAATTGCAATTGGCTTTTTTATTTCTTTAACAATTCTTTTACACAAATAAATAAGCAAATCCATTTGATCTGTGGGCTCACCACCTAAAAAAGCAACATATTCTGCTAAAGAACTTTTTTTTATTTTTTCAAAAATTTCATCACCATCCATCTCTGTACCACTTTCTAAATTCCAATATTCTTTATTCTGGCATCCTTTACATCTTATTGAACACCCTGAAAAATAAACGGCTATTGAAATTTTATCTGGTACATCAACAAATGACGTAAAAATTCTAGATATATACCCTTTCATAAGATCCTTTATAAAAAATCAATTAAAAAACAATCCCCCCAATAAATAAAATTCCATAGGAACCATATTAATGAAATGTAATTTTAAAGTAAAAAAAAAGAAGTTTGAAATGAAAATAAAAATTATTCTTTCTGGAATAAATCTAAATTTATAAAAAAACGAACAATAAAAATGGACTCAACTTTAGTTTTTTATTTTGAAAAAAAAATCATTTTTTTAAAAATAATGTTGCCTAAATTAAGCAAATTCGCAAATCAAAATAATGTATGCTAAGAAACTTTATCGATATAATAATATATTTAAATTTAAATTGACTTATTTAAAATCAAATTAATAGCCTTTGGAATTAAACTTACAAGTTGATCTTCTTCTTCTTTTGAGAAATTAGAGAGTACATAATTTCCAACTTCAGACTTCTGTTCAGGCCTGCCAATTCCAAATCTCAATCGCCAAAAATCGGAACCTGCTTTTTCAATTATAGAACGTAAACCATTATGTCCGCGGGCACTTCCCCCAAATTTGATGCTCATATCTCCAAATTTCTTCTGCAATTCATCATGAATAACTAAAACCTCTTCAATTTTTATACCTTTTTTATTCAAAAATGGAACAATATCACCTGAATTATTCATAAATGTATTAGGTTTAATTAAAAAAATTTCATGAATATTTACACCCAAATCAATATTTATTTTTACAAAATTCATATCTTTTAAATTTATCCATTTGGCAGAAAATATTTGAGCCAATTCATCGATAATACGAAATCCAATATTATGTCTATTTTTGTAATACTGCCTTCCTGGATTACCTAAGCCTATTATTGTTTTTATATGTTCTATTTTAAATTTTTCCATATTTTTTCAACATGTTCATATAATAAATTATTAATACTTACAATATTAATTTTATTCGAATTTTTTATACGATCATTTAAAATTACACTATCTGTTACGAATATTTCTGTGTAATTACTTTTTTCTATTTTCTCTATGGAATCTTGTGTCATAACACAATGAGTAAAACAACCCAAAATTGCTTTAGTACCATTTTTCTTTAAAAGTTGACTCGCGCTAACAGCAGTTTTACCTGTATCTATTATATCATCAATAATAATTGAAATCTTATCTTTAACATCACCAATTAAATCTATCGCAACAGCTTGATCAACACCAACACGTCTTTTTTCAACATAAGCAAAACCAAGTCCTAAAATTTCTGCAATACGCATTACTAATTGACATCTTCCCTCATCTGGTGCAACCAAACATATATCATCATGTTGCAAACAATCAGATAACATTTTTTGCAAAAAATTCGACCAAAAATTAATCATTGTTATTTCTTCTAAATCAATAACAAAATCTTTTTTTATTTCAGGTTCATGTAAATCAACAACTATTAATTTATCTACCTGAGCAACTTTGAAAAAATTTCCTATTAATGTAACGGCTCCCTCCATTTTGCCATTAAATACTTTATCTTGCCGACTATATGGCAAATAAGGTAAAAATGCAAAAATTTTTAACGCACCCAATTTTTTTATAAAATCGCACAATAAAAAAAATTTAAATAACTGATTATTTATAAGATCTACTTCGAAATTATCTTGTCGTTGAAAATTAAATTGCTGAAAAACCAAAACATTTTTTTTTGACAATTCGCCAAATTCTTTAATATAAATAAAACTTTCAGAATCAGCAAAACTTTTAATTCTAGGTTTAATAATTTTTTTATTATATTTAGATGAAATAAAATTTGCAAGAATAGACTTCTCATCTGCAACAATTTCAAACATAACACCCACCTTTTTTAAAGTCCCAAAAGATTTAACCCCAAAATCTTTTTAAAAAACTTTTTTTATTTTCCAAACTTTTGGCAAGCATTTTTAATTTCTTAAACTCTTTAAAAAAATTCGGCAAATTTGCAACTAATAACGTCACTCTTTTCCAATTTGCAAAAGACATAGTTGGAATTCCTGCAACAATTTCACCTTCTTCAATATTTTTTAAAACGGCACTTTTAGATACTATTTTTACTCTATTTCCAATTTTTATGTGATCCTTTATTGCAACCTGACCACCGATTTGACACCCAAAGCCAATAATTGCTCCGCCAGCTATTCCTGTTTGAGCCAAAATAACAGTGTGAGCACCAATTTTAACATTATGAGCTATATGAATCTGATTATCTAATTTTACTCCGTTTCCAATAATCGTCATTTCAAAACTTGCTCTATCAATAGAACAATTCGCACCAATTTCAACATTACAACCAATTTTTACAATTCCAATTTGAGGAATTTTTTTCAAACCATTTTTAGTAACGCTATATCCAAACCCATCAGAACCTATAACTGTACCAGAATGAATTATACAATTATTTCCAATAATGCTTCCATTTAGAATTTTAACTCCAGGATAAATTTTAACATTAGAACCTATTTTTGCATTAAAACCAATAAAAGAATTTGATCCTACAGATGTATTATGATCAATGCTAACCCCATTTTCAATTATTACATTCTGACCAACGGTAACAGTTTCATGTATATTTTTTTCTCTTATGCAAGTATTTTTTTCAACAAAATTTAAAATTTTGCAAAAAGCATCCAAAGTATTATCAACTAACAAATAATTTTTGCCTGTAACAATCTCATTTTTTGATAAAATTAAAGCAGCCTTGCTATTTTTAATTTTATCTGATGAAATATCATCAAAAATCGAATCTTCTCCTCTATCTAATACAACTGCAATATCATCTTTACCTGCATTTTCCAATGAGGTTATATTTTGAATCAAAAAAGAATCATCGAGGTTACATTTAGTAGCCCCGATGATTTCTTTTATAGTTGCTATATTTAATTTAATTTGCATTATCTATAAAGCCTACGCTGCCTTTTTACTTGCAGAAATTAAATTGTTATCTTTTTCATTCTCTACAATCTTTTTTGCTGTCGTTTTTTCATATTCTTCATCAATAGATTTTAAAAGCTCGTCTGTTTTATCTATAGAATCTTTTACAAATAAAATACCTGGTGTATTTCTATCAATTACAAGGCCCCAATTTTTATTTTCAAAAATTTTACTTACATTAGCCAATTGTTTTTCTCTTAAACTCATTTGTTCTCTTTGAATTTTACGCTTAAGCTCAGCTTCTCGATCAGCTAATTCTCGTTCAGCATTCTTCTTCATTTTTTCTAATCTTTCACCTTTTTCCATTAAAGCTTCTTTACTTAAAACTTTAGCTTGTTTTTGCACTGTTTCCTGAAAATCCGCAACTTCTTGTTGAGCATTTTTTGCAAAATTTTGAAATTCCTCTATATCTTTTTGCAATTTTTGAGTTAACAATTGACCTTCTTTTGATTTTTGCATCAAAAGGATGCTATCTATAGAAATCAATTTAGGTCTAGTTTTATTTGTTGAGGGCTTATTTTGGGTAGAAAAAGTTTTTTTCTCACGTTTTTTGACTTCCAAACCAGATTGAACTGCATCTTTTTTTAATTGAGGTTTATCAACGTTTTTTAATTGAGATTTATCTACTTTAACATTAGCAGCAAAAATACTACAACAACCCACAAAAGAAGTAAAAACTAAAATTTTTTTCATTAATAATCCTTCCTAAAAAAAATGCTCACAAAATATTTAATAAGTAACTTATAAAAAGTTAGCGGTTTTAATAAACATCGTCAACTCGTAGCTAAAAATTATTCTGATTAATGAAGCGATTCATCAAAGCCCAATAATTTAAGATTTTGTGTTTTTAAAAAATACAAGGCTACTTTATGCTGAATTTCAGATGATCGAAAGAAACAACATTGTAATTTATATAAATTACTTGAAGATTGATTTTCAACAAAATTTATATTTATCTGGTTGGAATTTGATCTTAAAGATTGTAAATAATCAGAATCCAACATAATCCAATTATTAGTACTAAAATCATTAAAGTTTTCATTTATATTTTTTGGCTTAATGCCAAGTAATATAAAATCATTAAAATCTATAAATTTTGTATCTCGGGGAATAAAAATTTTAGGTGCCTGCACATCTTCTAACTTAAAAATCGCAAAAATAGAATTTATTAAAATATTTTTTTTATTTACTAAGTTATTTATTAAATAAAAATTGTTATCATCTCTTTCAAAAGACACTATACCTTCTAGAATTTCTTTTTCATTTTTTCCTATTTGCGAATAAACCGCAATTACAAGAGTATTTTTTTGTATATTTAATTTCTTCAAATCCTCGCCAGTTAATTTATATAAAGAAAAAATTTCCATCTCTTCTATAAAAAGTCCCAAACTAATTTTTTCAGCAGAAATGAATTCTACAAATAAAACAAATAAACCCAATAAAAAAAACCTAATAAATTTAAACATCATCCAAATCCTGTTTAAAATATTAAAAACATTATAAAAATTTTAACGATAACAATTAGATTAAATTAAAATATATATACCCATCTTTACCCAAATTGTATTAAGAATTGTATCCATCTAAAAAATGTATGATTTGCCGATGTTAATTTAATTAACCTTTTGTGTCAATAGCTTTTAAGATATATTTTTAAAAAATTTGATTGATTACTTTTTTAATATCTTCAGATTTAACAAAAGCACCTATAGCTGAATAAAAATTTGCATCATACTCTCTCGTTTTTATAACAACAGGCATTGGAACTGCATGTCCCATTACAAGGGCTTGTTTTTTGGTATCAAGAGTTGACAAAATTGAACGCAAACCACTTGTATTACTGACGCCTGTTAAAATTGCTTGAATATCTTTTTCGTCATTTAACAATGCAATTATTTTTGTTCCAATTTGAGATAAAACTTCTGAATCAATCCCAGATGGTCGTTGATCAACTACAAGTAGAGAAACATAATATTTGCGCATTTCTCTTGCAATAACACCAAAAATAGTTTGTTTGGCTGCAATTGGATTTAAAAACTTGTGTGCTTCTTCAATTGTTATCATTAATTTTTTGGGCTCATCTTCTTTTTTTTGTGTAGCTAAAAATTTTTCAGTCTTTGAAATATAAACATTATGTAATCTGCGCGTAATAATATTTGCAACTAAAAGATAACACAACATTGAAGTATTATTTCCAAACTCCAATACAACATTTATTCCTTTATCAAGATAAGAAACCAACTTTTCAATGACAGATCCTGCTTTATTAAAATTTTGCAAAAAAGAAAAACGTTCTAATCTTTTAAGTTTTCGATATAAAGCGCTTATTGATTCAGCATGAGCACCTATTTCTTGTGCAAATTCTTTTAACCGTTCACCTTGGTCAAGCAAAATTTTTAACCAATCTTTTTTAAACTTACAAGCAACTAAATATGCTGCTTCTAGAGCTGTTGGATGCAAATTGAGTTCATCTTGCAATGAAATAATATCCTCCACATTTATATCCGAATAATTAAGAACAACCTCAACGTCTGGGGAACATCCTCTTTTCCTAGTAGCTTGAGGATCTAAAGAAAAAATAACAACTTGCGATGGAAATAAACTTTTCAAACCCTTTACAAAAGATTGACCACCACCCTCTTTTCTTGCTTGAAAACCATATTCACTATGCATATCAAAAATTAAATTGACAGCTTTTTGACTTCTAACTAAACCTGCTAAAATTAAACGAGTAATAAAAGTTTTTCCTGTACCACTTTTACCAAAAATTCCATTACTTCTTTCTGTAAAATAATCTAGATTCAAACAAACAGGAGTTGTCATATCAAGAGGCACACCTATGTTGAAATATTTTTCACCCTGCTGTTCTTCACCAAAAATTTGTGATACATCTTGAGCATTTGCGTCATAAACAACCGAAAAATGCGCCGGAATTGTTTTTACTGGCATCTTATTTTTTTCTTTATCAAGCATCAACATTGGTCGAAGAAAAACTTTTACATAAATATCTCTCTTTTTCAAAATTTCATGCAAAAATAATTCATCCTCCTGTGGAGGAAAAAGTAAAATATCTGGATTGGTAACTTCAAGTTGCAAATCTGTTATTAAAGAAAAAAATGTATATTGATTTCCTTTTATTGTTACAAATTTTCCAGTTTTTACATCTTCTAACCCAGAAGTAGAATCTAATCTGAGTATAAGTCCATCACTTAACGATCCCGATAAAATATGTCCCAATTTTTTTCTATTCATTAAAACCTTTTTTGAGATAAAAAAGACAATTCTGAATATTTTTTTATAAATAAAAGGAATAATTTTAATCAATAAACTTACAAAAAAATTAACAATTTTTAGAAAAAACAAGGCTATTTCTTTTTAAAAATACTCAAGATTGACGACTATTTAATCTATGATATCCTGAAAATAGGATTTGTGCGTCTTAAGTTCTTTGAAAATTTCGGGGGCGTCACGGCTTCGACGTGATGTTTTGTGTTTTGAGAGCATGTCGAGTTTTGTATGGGAACTCGTAAAAAAACATTCAAAACAAAAAGTGCAGACAATAATGCTGCTGAAAATGTTGTATATGCCTAATTAAGGCGACAGCATTTTTCTTGTTAGTAAGATGTGTCTATCCATCAAACTAACTCGTATTACCCTAGATAGAACTCTCTTGCAAGAATTTTTGGTTTTGTAACAAGAGAAAATCACTAAACCGGCTCTTATTTATTACTATGCTCTTGAGGTATAAATGAGAGTATATTCAGGAGCTAAACATGTAGTGCTTAAAATACTTTGCTTTGCGGACATGGGTTCGACTCCCATCGCCTCCACCATTTAATTTATCTAAAAATTATTTTGCCGTTCGTAAAATTATACGAACGGCTTTTTTTTTGATATTTTTTTCATTATTCAAAATTAAAATAGATACATTTATTGGGAGATTATCATGGTACATAATATTATAATTATTGGTTCTGGACCAGCAGGTTTAACTTCAGGAGTTTATGCAGGTCGAGCAAAATTAGAACCTTTATTAATCGAAGGAAAACAACCAGGTGGACAATTAACTACAACTATGAAAGTAGAAAATTGGCCAGGCATTAAAGAAATTGAAGGTCCAAAATTAATGATGGCAATGAAAAAACATGCTCAAGATAGCAATTGTAAAATAATTTCCGACATTGTCACAAAAGTAGATTTTTCAAAACAACCATACAAAGTTTACACTAAAAAAGGGAAAGAATTTCAAGCCAAAGCTGTTATAATTTCAACAGGAGCTTCTCATATGAAATTAGGAATTCCTGGAGAAGAAGAATATTGGGGAAAAGGAGTTTCGGTTTGTGCTACTTGTGATGCCCCATTTTATAAAGATAAAAATGTTGTAATTATTGGTGGCGGAAATACAGGAATTTATGATGCTGATTTTTTATCTCGAATTGCAAAAAAAGTTACAATCATTCAAAACAAATCGGAACTTACAGCAACAGATCCAATTAAATATAGAGTGCAAGAACAAAAAAATGTTGAAATTATTTACAATACTGTTGTTACAGAAATAAAAGGCGAAAACGAAAAGGTTAAAAAAGTTATTATCAAAAATGAAAGCACAAATGAAACTAAAGAACTTGAAATTGATGGTGTATTTATAGCAATCGGTTTAAAACCCAATACCAAAATATTTCAAAAAGAACTTAAGTTAGATAATGATGGATATATTCCTTTAAAAAATAAAACTATGACAGCAAAGAAAGGAATATTTGCTTGCGGTGATGTAGTAGATAAAATTTATAAGCAAGCAATTACAGCTTCTGGCCAAGGATGCAAAGCAGCACTTGATTGTCAAGAATATTTAAGCAATTTAAATTCAAAATAAAGTGTAAAATTATCTTAGTTTTTATTAATAAGGGCTGATAAATTTTATCAGCCCTTATTTTTAGAATTAACAAAATTGTTATTTATTAATTTTTTCCTCTTTGTTTTGCAACTATATTTGCGGCATGAATATGTTCTTTTATTTTTTCATCAACAACATCATCACAAATATCCCTTGTCAATTTACCATTTCCAATATTATATGCAACAACTCTTAGCTCAGATACCATCTGTTCAATTTCACGTCCACTAAATCCGTCAATTTTTTTAGTAATATTTTCAATATATTCACGATTAATTTCTGGTAAAATTTCAATCATTCGCTCCTGCACAGCTCCATCAATTTCAAATTTACGCTCGTCATTTACAATGTATTTATCAAAATACAAATTAAATATTTTCAATCTTTCCGGATATGCTGGTAGATCAAAACAAACCTTTTTATGTATCCTACTTAAAACAGCTGAATCAAGATCATCTGCATAATTTGTAGCAAGAATAAGCATAAATTTAAATGAACTTTCACCTGTTTGAGATAAAAACGCATTCACAATCTTTCTTCCAATATCATCAAGAGTTTTTCTATTACCTAATGCAGAATCTGCTTCATCAACAAATATAATTAATCCTTTTTTACTTAAATTTGCCCAATCAAAAACTTTATGTAGTTCCGTTATACCTTCACCATTTTTAAATTGTGCAAAATCAGCACCAGACATTATTGCATAATCCATGTCGGAATACTTTGCTAATCTTTTTGCAAACATAGTCTTACCAGTTCCTGGAGGCCCATAAAACAAAATATTTCTAAAAGGCAAACCGTTTTGTGCACAACTTTTTGTGTCATCCGCTAACATTTTTAATTTTTTTGCCATAGTTGGCTGTAAAATAACCTCCTCTAAAGAATTTTTTTCAGGTTCAATACCTAAAATTGTTTCCTTGAAAAATTTTCTCAATGCAAACTTCCAATCATGACGCGATGATTCGCGTATCAAATTTGGTTTTCCTAATTTTGCATTTAAATAATTAAAGACTAAATTAGCTCCATAATATGAATTTATTATTGCAGCAGTAGCTAGAACTACCACACCACCACCAACAGCTAAATTTCTGGGTTTAAAAAATTCTTGTAATCTCTCCATTTTTCCCTTGTTAGTTTCTTTTCCTTTGGCTGCTGCTTTTAATATTGTTTCTCTTTCTTTTCTTGCTTGATTTGCATTTGCATATATATGATCAAATCCCTGACTCAAAACATTAAATAAAAGTTTTCTTCCTCCATCTTCCCATTCCCTAGCACTATTTTTATCTTTTTCAATTTCATTTTTTAGAGTATCTCTTTCTTTTTCTAAACTTTTTAGTCTAGCCTTAAATTCATTTTCAGGTATTGTAAATCTTCTGTTTTCAGCAAATAAAGCATTAATCCTGGTTTCAATTTCTTTTATTTTTGATTGTTTTTTTCTTTCTTCTTCTGCACGTCTTTCCGCCGCATCTCTTGCTATTTGATGCATCGTTTGAGCAAATTCATCAACTGCTTTAGCTGGATTTATATCAAATTGTTCTCCAAACATATTAAATCTAAAACCTCCAGGACCATTTTGCATAGGTTTTAAACATGAAAAATTATTCAAAAATAAAAAAATAACCAAAAAATAAAATCTAAATTTTATAAACATAATTAACCTTTATTTAAATTAATAATTTGAAATCCCATGATAATATAAAGATAGAACACCTAAACCGCTATAAGCACATATTACAAATGACAAAAGCCCAACCAACAATACCTCTTCAGGATTTTCTCGCCAATTTTTAAAATATTTAAAAATACTATTTACTTTATCCTTAATAACCTGAAAATTCTCATCATTTCTATGATTTAAAATAAATTTTCCAACTAAAAACATTATTGGCAAAGATAACAATATATTGGCTTTAAATTCAGTTGACGAAAAAGCTTTATTTTTATTTTGCAGCCAAAAGCAAAATGTTAAATCATGTCCTTTTAAAATAAAACTAGATAATTCTTTTTCTATAACTTCAATTGTTTTTATATTTCTAGATTCTTTAGCACCACGATATTCATACAACAATTCCAAAAATTCATTTTTATTTCTCTTTAAATATGAAATCCATTGATCTTTATATGTTAATGAATTTAAATTTTTTATAGTTTTACTTAATATAAAAAACTCTTTTATAATCTTGAAAAAAGGATGGTCTAATATTTTAAAAAAAATTTTCTTTTTAACTTGACCTTCATTATTGGTATAACATTTCAAAGGATTTACTAATTTACTTACTAGGCGAGCAAAATAATTCGTACCTGCAACCAAAGAACGATTATAATATGAATCACAAAACAATCCCCAAATTCCCGTTGGTTCAAAAAATAATTTTAAAAATCCAGTTAAAGTCAAAGAAAATTCTGGATCAAAATTAAAAATAATATTTCCATTATCCATGTGCATCTTTAATGGATAAAAGCTGCAATCTAAATTATATGGCTTATCGAGTAATAATTGTCTCCATTCAGTAATATCTCGCGGACCCAAAAAATATTCTTTTATAAATATTGAAAATTCAAAAAAAACTATGTATAAAAATATTTTTTTATATAATATATTTTTAAATATTTCTTTATAATCAAAAGAATTTTCTTTTTTTATATAATTATTAAGCTCATTTTCTTCTTTTTTTAGCAAACCCTCCAATTCTTTTTTTCTATCATTATCTACAAAAATTTCATCCAATTCGCATTCATATTCATCTATTTTTTCAAATAGCTTTATCAAAGATAAATAATCATTTTTTATCTTTGTTGTAGCTTTTTCTACAAACAAATTTCGTAAAACATTTTTAAACCACCGCTCTGCATATAAATCCATACCCCAAAGAGGGATTTTAACTAGATCACCATTACAAAGTTTTAAATCTATTTTTAGCTTTAATTTATTCGCCTCTTCATGAGAAATATTATTATTTAATGTTTTTGCCAATCCAGACAATGGGATCTCTAATGGAACTTGTGCTATCTCTCTGCTTAAAAAATCACAAGCTTCTTTTTGCTTGTAAAATGCAGGATTTGAAATTTTATCAATCTCTTCTTCTGTTAAAGGTGGGTTGTTTTCATACTCTTTTAAAATTTCTTCTGCTTGAGCAATTGTTCCTTCGATATCAAAATTTTTTATAATATCAATATCATTTTTTACATCTACATTTTCTTGCACACAAAATAAAAATGACGTATTAAAAAAGATTAATGCTGATAAAAATAATCCCGCACCAAAATTATAAGACGTAAATGATAGTTTGATAAAATTAAATTGTTTTTTAAACATAAACCCCTTAACCCAAATTCCAGATATATTTTATTTAAAAAATAATTTAAACAAAATTAAATAATTATGTAAAGGTTAAAAACCAGAAATACTTATAAATAACGCAAAACTCAATAATTTTTTTGAAACGAAATAAATGTAAATCTATAAATCCGCTCACCCTACTAAGCCGCCATAGCCATGACATTAATGGGCGAATGTTGCAGTGATTTTGCAATGTTTACAAGAATTATATGTTTGCTCCAAAAAAGCTATAGTTGCCAAGAGTCACAATCGAGATGATTCTTCAATGCTATTTTGCAAAAATCACTCAGAATGAACGAGTGAAAAAATCATATCGAAGAGCTAATAAAAACTGATCATTTTTAGGATTATTAGTTATAGAGTATACTTTCTAATAACAAAAATACTTATGATTGTTTCCTACTTTTCAAACTTCTTTTTGTTTTAGTTTTTCCTTTCTCTAATTTCTGTTTTTCTTCTTCTACCGCTTCTGAAACTCGAAAATATGGATCCTTGGTTATTTCTACAGATTTTGGCTGTTTAGCTCCATATGTATAATTATCAATTGGTCTAAATATTCCTTTTCTTGCATCTTCAATTTTTTCTCTTGCAGATTGCTTAGATGGTTTAAAGAACCATCTTTGAATAGGATCTTTTTCTTTTGCATATGTATCAACATTAAGACTTTGAAACTTAGCATAATCAAGTTTTAATTGAGTATATTCATCTGGAACACCTTCAAAACGAGGTTTGATAATACTTGGACGAATAAAGATATATAAATTAGATCTTTCTTTATTTTTTGTTTTACTTCTAAAAAGATTCCCAATTAAAGGAATATCTCCCAGAATTGGAACTTTATATTGATTTTCAGTTAATTTACTTCTTGTAAGTCCACCCAAAACTAAAACTTCACCTGTCCCAATATTAACTCTCGTTGAAAGAACTCTATCATCAGTATTTGGACTTGTTCCAGTCACTTCTTGAAAGCTTGTAATATCAACATTAATTTTAAGATCAACAGTTCCATTCAAATTTACCTTAGGTGTTAGTTTTACTAAGGTAGATGCATCTTTATATTCTTTTTTAACTACTGCTTCCGTCCCTGTTCTATTATCCTGTAATCCAGCATCAGCTTGACGAGTCTCTTTAGCCTCAACAAAACACTCTTGATAATTATTAGCTACTAAAAATGGTTGTGTAATAATATTGAAATTATCTTTTTTCAATATTGCTCGAACCAAGCCCCACAAATTTGAACTAGGACCAAACGACATATTTGTTCTAATAATGTTACGATCCGCATTGGTTGTTACAACTTTAATATCAGATGAATCTTGCATTGTTCTAAATTGCATATTAATTCCAGCACCAAAATAATTTGGATGTTTTGGTTTAACTTGTGACCATAACTCATCATCTGTTTTAATCGAAACATCTACAACCATAACTTCAAAAGCAACTTGCGGTTGTGGTTTATCCAATTTATCTATAAATCCTTCTATTCTTTTCCAATCATCCTGGTTGCAAGCAATAATTAATCTATTGCCACCACCCTGTTGATCTCCCTGCGAAGAATCAGCCGCAATGATAACATCTTCAAAAAATTTATACTCACCAACTTTAATAGCTTTTCCTACACCCGCAGGAGGATTAACAAGATTAGTTAAAAGTGGTTGTAAATTTTCTGCCTTTGCATATTTAATTTCCTTTATGTGCAATCTTGATTCAGTTGCAGTAATTGGAACATCAATATATTTATAAACAAAAGCTATAATTTTATCTAAATTCTTTTCGGTACCCAGTAAAATTAAAGAATTATTTCTAGAATCCGGAATAATTCTTGTATCTTTTGAAAAATAACTGGAAGGTTTTTTAACATTAGAAGGCATAAATCTTATATTTCCTCTCTGTTGATCTCCCTGAGGAATAATCTCATTAAATAAGGTTACAACATCTTGAACATCTGCATATTTTAAAGGAATAATCTTTATCGATTCTCTCAATCCTCCTTGGTCTAATTCTTTTACAATTTTCATTGAAGCTTTAATATCAAGACATTTTGCTGTTATTATACAGGCATCAAGATCGCGATTAATTTGAACAGTCCCATCTATCATTGTAGAAAGAATACCTTGAACATTTTCTGCTTTTATATTTTTTAAAAAATATAAATAACGAACAACTAAATCACTATCAGGAAGTTGCTCCGGCTCTGTTCCTGTTGCAGATGAATAAAATGGAAGCGGCTGACTTTTATCTTCTACTTTAGGTACAATTCTATAAAGTCCATCAACATTTATAATTGAAAAATTATTCATCTCCAACAAAGTTAATAAAATATTCCAGGCACTATCTAAAGTTAATGCCTCACGAGTTGATAATGTTACATTGATACCATCAAGCTCCTTACGTGGAATAATGTTTATCTTCTTTTGCTCAGACATATAATTTACAACACTTGATAATGACGCATTTTCAAAATTTAAATAAATACCTCCTTTGTTGTTTTTATCTACCTTTTTTTTATTGGATTCCTTACTTTTTTTATTAGATTTTTCTTGCTTAAACAATTCATTTTGTTCAACTGTAGGATTATTTATAATTTTTACATTAGGCGTATTAAGAGCCTCAGTCTCATTTACTTGATTTATTGCTTTACCGGATTTTTTTAAATCTATAGATAGTAAAAAAAACGGTGTCATCATTAAAAATAACAGCACCATTTTTTTTGATTTGAATAATTTTATAATTTCTTTTATCATCAAGGGTCCCTATAGTTTTACCCTACATACTTTTTGGTAGCTATAGTAAGATCAAAATCTATTTTTTTATTATCAGTCTTTTTAATAACTAATTCTTTTATATAAACCATTTCAGTTTTTTCTAACAAATCAAGAATATTTACTAATTTTTGTGTTGTTTGATTTTTAAAGGTTGCAGAAATAACAACCTCATCAAATCTATCACTTCCCAGCAAAGGTTGAGTTATAGCTTCCCAGCCAGGTACAGGAAGAATTTGATTTTGACTACAAAATTCTTCAAAAAAGGCTTTAATACTAAAATCTCTATTCTGCTCCAATAATTTTTGTAATTCTTGTTCTTTAGATTCCAATTCCTCATATTCTTGAATTATTTTTGTTGTTTTTCTAACTGTAGTCTCCATATTTTTTATTTTATCAAGTAAATTAGAACTTTTACTGTATATATAATAATTAATTAATAACACTAAAATTGTTACGGTTATTAAAAATATAGCCAAATATCGTTCAAAATCTTTTTTATTAAGACTTTGTAAATAAGATGCAAAATCAACAAATATCTTCATATTACAATTCTTTTAATCGCAATTTTACAAAAAATTTTATTCCTTTATCTTCCACCAACCTTGAATCAATCTCTTCTTTTTCATCCCATAGTTTTAAAATTTTAGATTCAGAAAATCTTTTTTGAAGTTCTGCAAAATATCTAAAATGATCACTTCCAGTCTTTGATCTAAAAAATCCCTCAATTTCAATTTTTGTATCTGAATCTTGTTCAGATATAGCAATGGTTTCTATTGTTACATCAAATTTTCGTTTATCAATTATATTTGTCAATTCTTGCAAAATTACTAATGGACGAATTCCAGTTTTTTCAAACAACATCCATATTTCTTTTTTATCCTCAAGTACATTTTCCGCTTTTTGCGATAATTTTTGTAAATTAACCTGCCTTGGCAAGCTAATCTCTTTGGGAATCATTCTTCTTAATTTTGACTTTTCTCTATCTTCAATTCTTTGAATAAAAGATGAAAGCTTATTTATTTGAAAATAACCTCTAATTATTAAAACAGTAAAAATCAAAAATAAAAGTAAACTAGCAGTTACAAGTTGACTTTTTACTAATTTTTTTTGTGGAAGAGAAAACTCCTTGCGCCTTAAATCAAAATTTGCTTGTTGCTCTGAAGGCAAAGCGGTTCCCAAGGCAACTAAATATTTATTCCAACTCGAAATATATTCTTTTATTTTGTTTTTAAACTTAGTATCAACGAAAATTTTTTCAAAAGAAAAAACTTCACAAGGTATTTGTAATAAGTTTTGACTAAAACGAGAAAGTCCTTTTAATTCTGAATATTTACCTGTAAAAAACATTTTTGATATTTTTTGATAATCAACAATTTTCAAACTAAAAGAATTTAAAGTAAATTGAATATCATTAAAAAAATTTATAATATGTTTTTGTAAAGATTTTTCATAATTCGAATCACCTGTTGGATCCAAACCATATTTTTTTAATTTTTCTTGTGCCTGTTGCAAAGATATTTCTATTTCATTACTAACTGTCTTCAAAACAGTTAAAATTCCTCGAGGTATAATTCTTGTTAATCTCAAGCATCCTTCATCCAAAAAAGCAATCTGTGTTGAATGCGCTCCTAAATCTATAATCACACTAGATTTTTCTATACTTTTATATTCAGGAATTTGTTTATAAAGACTATAAATTGCAAAAAGATCTACTGTCAAACAAGCAGGATCCACACCAGCTTGCAAGTACATATCAAGAGTTCGTTGAATATCTTCTTTTCTCACAGCCGCTACTAATATTTGTGAAGTTTTATCTTCTTTTGATTGTTTACTAATGATAAAATCAATAATAGCTTCATCAACAGAAAAAGGCAGCATTGGTTCAATTTCATATTCTAAAATCATTCTGATTTTATCTTCATCTAAAAATGGAACTTTCAATTCTTTAAAGACAACTAAAGAAGCCGATAAAGCAATTCGAAGTTGATCATACTTTTCCATTCTTGCTACAACTTCTTTAATTGCTTGTGTAGCTCTTTCAGAATATGTTTGAATAGGACCATCTTCGATAGTCTGATCAATTAACTCTTCAATAATATTCTTTGATCTTTTGGCATAAATTTTTGCACAACTAACAACATCTTCTTGTATAGTTAAACCTAAAATTTTTTGAGCATAAAGTCTTTTTGATCCAATTCTCGGAGGTAAAAAAATTCTTCTTATCATGCCAAACTCCTCCGCTTCAATCCTGAAGTTTGGCGCCTCTTCATTTTATTTGATAATTGATTAAGATTTATATTTTCTTTAATCCTAATATTGTCTGTTCTTCTATAATTCGACTTAACATTTTCATTATTAGCTAACCTAGAATGCCTGTTAAACTGTTGCTTTTCCTCATTTATAGACTGCTTATGGGTATTATTACTATTTTCTATTTGATTAGCTTCAGGTTTTGTAATAATTAAAGATTTTAACTCTTCTCGTTTTTCATCATCTACAGATATTTTCTTATCCTGAGTATCCTGATGAATAGTCATTTGATCTCCTGCAATTAACTCCTTTAATTTTTTTCTCTTATACTCTAAATCTCTATCTTTTTTTTGGTCATCTGTTTTAGATTTAATTTCTTGAATTCTACGTTCAGCTTGTAAATCTGCATCTAAAATATCTTCTTCTTCTTCTTTTTCATCTTTTAAATGTACTCGATAATAAGGATCGTGTTTTATATCAACAGTAGTGGGTTGATATCTTGCATTTGCAAAATCCGTAACTTTATGAGAATAATCCTCTTTTTCCGGATTAAAAAACCAATTATGAATAGGATCTTTAGTTTTTTTAGTTTGAACCGCATCTTCTATATAATCAGTGGCATCATGAAGTTTCATTCTTGTATAAAGATTTATACCCGGCTGTTGGCGTGGTTTTATAATTGTTGGTGACATAAAAACAAAAACATAATTTTTTTGAACTTCACGTTTTTTATTTTTAAACATCCATCCAAGCCCAGGAATATCACCTAGAAGAGGAGTTTTATTTTGACTTTCCGTTACCTTTGTCCTAATAAAACCACCTAAAACTAATACCTGACCATCTGCTACAGATACATCTGTTGTTAATGTTTTTTCATCTTTATTACCCAAGCTAGCATTTGTAAACTCACTAAAAACAACATTAATTGTTAATCTTATAATTCCATCCAAATTTATTTGAGGGGTTATTTTTAAATCAGTATTGGCTGAAACATACGTATAACCTTTTAATGCTCCACCTGCAGTTTCCTGTTGTACGACATGTTGAGTACTTCCAACAACAATATTAGCCTGAGTCTTATTAGTTACAGTAAAAAATGGCTGAGATAAAATGCTTGCATTTGATTGGCTCTTTAATGCCTTAAAAATTCCCCAAATATTTTCACCCTTACCAAATGTTAAAATACTTGAACCAAGTCCTCCAGTTAATCCATAAAACATATTTCCAAGCAAACTATTTTCTGCAACACCTTGTTGGTATCCTTTTTCTACTGTTCCTGCAAAAGTAGGAGACTGAAAATTAACACCTTTTCCAATTTGACCTTCATATTTATTACGAATTGCACCGCCTAATTCCTTTTCATCATCCATATTAACAGTTACTATTAATGTTTCTATTCCAACTTGCGGTTGAGGCTTATCTAAATCTTCAATCGTTTTTTTTAATAACTTCCAATCTTGTTTATCAGTAGTTGATACAATCAAGCGATTACCATCTTTATCAACTTGAAATTTCATCGGTTTGAAATATTTTACCCCTCCTCGTACTGCTCCATATTTAGATGCAACTTCTTCTTTGCTTGCAGTTACAGATTCCAAAATCTCTTTTGCTTGAGCTGCATCTATATGCTGCAACTCATAAATATGCAAGGGCGATTGCGCACCTTTTAATTCTTTATCAATATTATTTGTAATAAAATCTTCAATTTTTTTAATTGATTTTTGATTGCCAAGCAAAATCAAAGAATTTGTTCTCTTTTCATCGATAATTCTGGTTGTTGGAGAAAAATATTCAAGAGAACTTTCAGCTTGTTTACCAAGCAATCGAGCAATTGGATTTGGTTGCTCTGGTCTTTGAATTAAACTATCCAGTAATCCTTTCACATCTGTTGCATTTGCCCTTTTTAATTTTATTACAACAACCGATTCTTGCAATCCTGTCTGATCTAATTCACGAATAACTTTCATTGCAGATCTAATATTAAAAGATTTATCAGTAATAATCATTCCATTTATTTCAGGATATAAAACTAAAGAATGCTCCGGACTCAACATACTTTTTAATAAATCCTGTATCGTGGTAACACTTATATTTTGCAAAAAAGGAACATATCTTATATTCGCATCACTTTCTGGTAAAGTATCTAAGGGAACATTTATATACGAAGGCAAAGGCTGAACTGTTTTTTGTTTTTTAGGAATAACAACACTTACATCACCCCTTTCGATAATGCTAAATCCAGCCATATCAAGAACTGTCAAAAATACTCTCCAAGCACCTTCAACCGTTAATGGTTCACGGATTGTTAAAGAAACTTTTACTCCTTGAAGAGCCTTATCTGGCATTAAATTAATTTGTTTAAGTTCTGCAATACGATTTATAAAATTTGAAAGCTCCGCATTCTCAAAATTTAAATATATTTTTCCATCACAATCGATTTTTTTATTACTCAATTTAGGAAATTCTCTCTCTTCTTTATTTTCATTAATTAAATTATTATTATCTTTTTTCTTTGTAAAATCCTCAACCTTTTCATCTGTAGGTATATCACTATTTAATATTTCAACAACACTTTCTTTTTCTATTTTTTCAACTAATTTTTCTTTTTGATCACTTAAAACATTTTTATCTGAAAAATCCTCCGTTGATCTTTTTTTTAATTGAGCAGTCTGCGCCTGCATAGTTAAAACACAAATAAAAGGAATCAATAAAATTATAAATTTTTTCATAAATTAGTCCCTATCTCCTAACCCTATGATCCATCGATCTTTTTTTCATATTTTCAAGCAATCTTTGCCTGATATCAGAAATAACTTTTTGTCGCTCAGGAGTTTGATGTTGTTTTTCAAATTTTTTAAGTTGTGCTTCTCGTTGCTGTTCAGAACTCATTTTAAAACTCGGCACACCCTTAAGATCATCTTCTTTTGCAGATTCAATAAAAAACTGTTTTTTAGGCTTTTCTATTTCTGCTAATTTATAATTTATTTTTTTTTCATAATCATTTCTTTTTAATAGCAATTTAATTTCATCTCCCAACTGCATCTGCATAATATTATCATAAACTTTAATTCGGTTTTTATAATTCCTCAAATCCAGATCATTAATTGATAACAAAATATCATTTTTATTCAAACCAATAATAGATCCAATATCATTTGGTTCAATAATTCCAACCTTTATTCCAATAGCCTCTCCATCTTTATACGCTGTACTTAAATTCAATTCCTCTATTAAATTTCCCATAGTAGGTATTTTTTTAATAAATTCATTTGGATCAATTTCAAAATTTTGCTCATCAATTTTTTTAATCACATATTGCCATTTATTTTTAGTTTGTTCATCTGGCGGCATTAATTCATCTTTTCTCAATAAATAAATTTCTTGTTGACCATTTGCACGAAGAATTATAACCTTATTTTTTTCTATTTTTACAACCTGACCATCTTTTATTTTATCTGACAAATGATAAACCTTTTCCTTTCCTGTTTCATCGATTATCATTGCCACACTTTTATTTTCATTTGATGCAAAAACAATACCTTTAATAGATATATTTAAAGGATCTACAAATTCTTGTACTTGCACAGGAGGAGGAGGAACAAATTTTGGAGGTCGAAACTCCGGAACAGGCGTAATTAAACTTTTCTGCAATATCTGTTTTTCTTCAGGAGTAAAAGTATCAAACAAATCTTGTTTATAAATTTTCGAAATATTAATCGCTATAGGTATTTTTTTTTTTTCAAATTCTTTAGTGATCGGTCTTACACTAAATATAGGCGGTTTTTGCTGTAAAATTATATTTAAAAACAGCATCATACCAAATATTAATAATAATGAACTATTTAAAACCCACAATGATAATCTCATATCAAAATACCTTGTTTTATAACACTTGAAGATAATTTTTGATTGTTTAAATTGTCAAGAAAATCCTGATACATTTAATATGATAGCTTATGGTGAAGGAATTGTTCTAAGTATCTTTTGTACAATCTGATCAGTGGTTACATTTTCAGCCTCAGCTTGATATGTAAGCAAAATTCTATGCCTTAAAACATCGGTAGCTATAGACTTAATATCATCAGGAACAACAAAATGCCTTTGTTTTAAAAAAGCATATGCTTTTGCTGCATGATGTAATGTTAATGTAGCTCGAGGAGAAGCACCGTATTCAATAAGACTGCTTACTTCTTCAAGTCCTGATATTTCTTTAGGAAATCTCGTCGCAAATACAATTTTCAAAATATATTCCACCACTTTTTCATCTATATAAATTTGTTCAACTAACTTTTGACTCTCTCTAATCTCTTGTTTACCAATTACCTTATTTATTTCTTCGGGTTGAAAAACTTTTTCAATAATCAATCTTTCTTGTTCATATTCTGGATATGTGATTAGCAATTTAAACATAAAACGATCAACTTGCGCTTCAGGCAATCTATATGTCCCTTCTTGTTCAATGGGATTTTGAGTGGCCAACACCAAAAAAGGAACTTCCAAATGATAAGTTTTATCTCCTATCGTTACCTGGTGTTCTTGCATTACTTGCAATAATGCGGATTGTACTTTTGCAGGTGCCCTATTTATTTCATCAGCAAGCACTAAGTTTGCAAAAATCGGGCCTTTTTTTGTTTGAAATTCCTGAGTTTTTGGATTATAAATCAAGGTGCCAATTAAATCTGCAGGTAATAAATCGGGAGTAAATTGTATTCGTTTATATTCTAATCCAATAGCTTGCGCAATACATTTAATTAAGGTCGTTTTTGCCAAACCAGGAACACCCTCTAATAAAATATGCCCATTACAAAGCAATCCAATAAATATACGTTCAACAATTTCATCTTGTCCAATAATACCTTTTCTTACTTCGTTTTTTAATGTATTCCACCTAATGGCATGTTCTTTTATAATCTGTGTAATTTCTTGTGTATTTTCAGATCGCATAAAAAATCCCCATTAATTTTTACAATCTATTTTAAATTTCAACATCTTATCTTGTAACTGCAATTTAGTTAAATTTAATTTATTTGATACCTGCTTAATATCATAATGATTTTTTTTTATTTGATAAATTAAAAATTGTTTTTCAAATTCATCTTTCGCTTCATCTAAAGAATTAAAACTTAAAAATGATTGTTCTTCTATTATTTGTAATTTATTTTCAGGAATAAATTGGGACAACACTTGAGGACTTATAATTTCTATTTGATCTGTTGTAACTCTAACGATTTTATTTATAGTGGCTTCCAATTGTTCAACATTTCCAAACCAATTATAATTTCTCATAAATCTAATGCTCTGATTATTAAATAAAATATTTTTTTTATATTTTTTATTATATTTATTTAAAAAATAGTCAACTAGTAGTGGAATATCATATCTTCTTTTATTTAACGGGGGAATTTCAATAGGTGTTATATTTAATTTTAAAAATAAAGATTTACTAAATTTACCCTGTTGCATCAATTCAAATAATGAACAAGAAGCAGAAGCAACTATTCTTGTTTTTATACAACTTCTCTTTTCCAGTTTATAATCAAAATATTTTTGTAAATAAAATGACATTTTTTCAACATTTTTTAAAAATAAAATACCGTTTTCATTACTCAATGCAGCTTCCATTTCTCTACAAACCTCTTGTTCACAAATATTTGTACCATTTATTAAAAAAAATTGCGAATCATCAAATTTGTTTAATTTTTGTATAAATTTTATAAAAGTGGTCTTTCCACTTCCATGTTGTCCGTAAATCAATAATGGAAATGGTAAAAAGGCGACCTGTTTTATTTGTTGAATTAATTCTAAAAATAAATAACTTTGACCAACAATTCCATATTCTTTTAAATCTTCAATTTCATCTTTTTTCAAAACTTTATTTGGATTTTCATTATTTTTTTTAAGAAAACTTAGCTTTGATAAAATTTCATCAAGATTTAAAGGTTTTTCTATAAAGTCCAAAGCTCCTTTTTTGGTTGATTCTATTGCTATAGGAATATTTCCAAATCCTGAAATCATAATAACTTTTTGTTGAGGATATTCTTTTTTTATTTTTTCAAGCAAGTCAATTCCATTACAATTTGGCATAAAAATATCCAATAAAACTAAATCTGGTAATAATTCACCAATTTTATCTAAAGCACAATTACCATTTTGCAAAGTTTGAACTCTATATCCTTCATCTTCTAATGCTTCTTTTAAAGTCTTTAAAATAGTTATCTCATCATCAATTACTAATAAGAAAGGTTTTTGCTCTGTCATAATAAAATTTCCAATTATTTTGTTTTAATAGGCCCCTGTTCCAAACCTCTTATAAATTGGTAAACATAAGGATTATCACATTCCCAAATAGTCTGTGCCGGTCCAGTATAAATTATTTTTCCTTCATGCAACATCGAAACAGTTTTAGCATATTTAAAAACCTCAATATCATGAGAAATTACAATACTGGTAGCATTTAAATCCTGGTGAGTTTTTTCAATGAGCTCATGAATTAATCTAACTGTAATTGGATCTAAGCCTGTTGTAGGTTCATCGTACATAATAATTTGTGGTGTTAACATCAATGTTCTAGCTAATCCAACTCTTTTTTTCATACCGCCGGAAAGTTCTGCTGGATATTTTTCTAAAACATCTTCCTCTAGACCTACATTCTTTATTTTTTCAAGAACCAATGGTCTAACCTTTTCAGGATCTTCTCCTTCTTCTAATAATGTTATTCCAACATTTTGAAAAACATTTAACGAATCTAAAAGAGCTGCAAATTGAAAAACATATCCACATTTTTTATAAATTTCATGAAGTTCTTCTTTATTTAACTTACTAATATCTTGATTATCAATTATAATTTGACCAGAATCTGGTTTTATTAAACCAATTATTTGTTTTAAAAGTACAGATTTACCTTCACCCGATCTTCCAATTATTGCCATAAAATCATGTCTTTTAATTTCAAGATCAAGGCCATCAGTTATAATTTTAGAATCAAAAGATTTTTTTAAATTTCTTATCTTTATCATTAGGTATCTTTAAAACATAAGAGAAGTAAGAATATAATCAGCAACAAATATTGTAACATTTGCAATAACAACACTTTGAGTTGTTGATATACCAACACCTCTAGCACCACCTCTTGTTGTATATCCCTTAAAGGCACAAATTAATGAAAATAAAAAACCAAAAAATACTGCTTTTATCAGCCCATTAGTAATATCAGATAAATGCACATTTTCTCTAATAGATTCCATATACAATTCAGAACTTATACCTAAAACATTTACGGACATAAAATATCCAGCCCAAATTCCACACAATGAACAAAAAATAGAAAGAAACGGCAAAATTATAGTTGAAGATACAATTCTTGGAACAATCAAATACTGTTGTGTATTTATACATAATGTTTTTAAAGCATCTATTTGTTCAGTAATTCGCATCGTTCCAATTTCAGCAGTCATTGCAGAACCAGCTCTTCCTATAACCATGATTGCAGTAAGAACCGGTCCAAATTCTCTTGTCATTGCTATAAATATTATTGGGCCAATAAAACGTTCTGCACCAAACCTATGTAAACCCTCATAACTTTGTACAGCCAAAACAGCACCTACAGTTATACCTATCAAAATAATTACACTTAAAGAACTAACGCCTATAAAATACATCTGATAAATTATTTTTTTTATTTTAGGTTTAGTTGAAAAAAGAGTAACTAAAGAATCATATAAAAATAAACCGACATTACCAACGTTATTACAAGCTTCTATTGAAACTTTCCCTATAAAATCAATGATATCAACAAACACCATTACTTTTTTCCCTTTTCTTGTAATGGTTTAATATATTTAATTACTTTGGCTGCTGAATCGGTACAACATCCTTTTTTGCCTTCTCTTGAGTTTGTGTTATCGGTGAAGACTGTTTAATTCTGGTAGAACCGTATTCTTTATACTTTAAAATCGTTAATCCAAGTGCCCCTAAAATAAATAATGCACCCATAACCCATGTTACTTTTTCAAAAAAATCTTGGCCGCCAGATCCACCAAATAACATTTGGCTTCCACCACCGAGACCACCTAATCCCATATCACCTTTGCCTTGCTGAATCAAAATTATGAATCCTAAAAGCACACATAAAATAATAAAAAGTATCATAAAAAAAATTACCATTTTTTTCACCTTCCTTTGTCAATAATTTTTAATTATTTCAATTATTTTATAATTTTACTATTTTTTCAAATTCTTGGAAATCTAAACTTGCACCCCCTATCAAAAAACCATCTAAATTTGGGATTTTTTTAAAATCAATAACATTTGATGAATCCACACTTCCACCATAAATCAATTTAAAGTTAATTTCAGAATACTTTTTTTTTGAATTTAAAAAAAGCCAATCAAAAATTTTTTCTAAATCTTCTAATTTTGGTATTTTACCACTACCAATAGCCCAAATAGGTTCATATGCAATAAAAATAGATTTACCTACAAAAATATTCAAATTTTTTTCTATTATGTCAAAAACATGTTTAAGTTGACATTTTAAAATATCAACAACCTTATCTAATTTTTTTGTCTTTTTTGGCTCACCAATACAAATTATAGGGGAAATTTGATTTTTGACTAATAAATCTGCCTTTAACGCAATATCTTTATCAGTTTGTTTTTCTTCTTTTCTAACTTCACTATGTCCAATAATGCAATATTTACAATCAACTTCACTTAAACTAATAACAGATATTTGACTTGTAAAAGAACCTTTCAAATGTTTTGAACAATCTTGAGCACCTAATTGAACTGAAGAATTATTAAATAATTTATTGATCGGATACAACCCAAGATAAGAAGGACATAAAATAATATCATGCTCCAGAGATAACTTTATAAAAGAATCTCTATTTGTACCTGAAAAATAAATTTCATCATTTAGACTAAAGTTCATTTTCCAATTAGCTATGTAAAATAATTTTTTTTGATTTTTTTTTCTCATAAAAATATTTTTTTTAAAATAACTTTAATTAAACTTTGAGTACCTAACTATTAATGCTATGATTCAAGATAACTTAATTTAGATTTTTTTCTACCTTTGCCATTTATAACAATCTAAGGTATGCCTTGACGAAAAGTGAATTTAAAGTAAGCTCAAAACTTGCATTTAACAAGGATTTTTTAAGAAAAACTTATTGGTGTTAATAATGTATAAAAACAAGTTAAGTTTAATTAATTTATTTTTATTAGCTAACATATTTTTATTAAAACATTCTCCTCTTTACTCAACACATAATACAAGTAAATATTTTCCATTTCTCGAACGACCAGAGGAATATATTCTCCAAGGAAAATCTCATATTTCACCTGAAATATTTTACGTAAAAGCTTCTACTGCTTTTAAACGAGGTGGAGGTAATGGAGGTATTCCAGAGTTATGGGGCAGATATTATTTAAATGATGTGATTGCAAGCCTTCAAGAAGTCAAAGGCATTCCTAATCCAATAGAAATCGAACGAGGACCTAATAATAATTGGCTCAACAAATCTATTCGATTTAAAGTCAACGGAAAAATAAAAGCCATTGGTTTAATTTTAAATAATGAACAAATTTTAAAAAATGGTTTTCAGATTGGAGCAAATATTCCATTTATGCACGTTAATTCAAGTCATAATTTTGCATTAGTTCCTCAAGATTCAGATTATGTATTTCAAAATTTAAGAGATGGAGAAGCCTCCCAATTAGATAGAATAAGAAGACAAATAAATAAAGAACTTGGTTTAAATGGTGGAGATTGGATAAAAACAGGATTTGGAGATTTAGATTTACATGCAAGATATAGTAAAGATTGGAATTATTTTTTAAAAATGAGAAAAATAAATTTTAATTTTCAAACAGGTTTTGTAGTCCCTACTGGTGTCAATTCTGATAATAATTATGCTTCATCCGTTTCTTATATGGGAAATGGACATTGGACGTGGTATCTTGATTTTGTACCCGAATTTGAGTTAAAACAAGATTGGAACTTGGGTTTTATGTTTGGTATGGCATATCAATTTGAAAATACACGCAAACTTCGAATTCCAGTATATCAAGAACCAGCAATTTTTAGTGCTTTAGTAACCAATGTTAAAATTGAACCTGGAATGACATTTAAGGTTTCGCCATATTTTACACTAGGAAATTTATCTGATGGCCTTGATTTTCATGTACGCTATACTTATTTAAGACATAATAAAGACAAGTGGTATGATAAAAGAAATAATCCAACTATAAAAAGTTATTTAAATCAAGTACCGGGAAATGTTATAGGTAGTACCACATTAACAGAAGAAAATATAAATAATAACATTAAAGAAAAGGAAAATTTATCTTTGTGGAGAGCACATTACATTACTTTGCAATTTTCTTATAATTCTAAAGAAGCAGGAAATAAATGGATCTTAGATCCAACGATTTATGCTCTTTTAGATTATCAATTTAGTGGTAATGGCTCTTGTAAAACTCACCAGTTTAGTGTGGGTGTAGAGTTACATTTTTAATGTGAGGGAAACAAAATGAAGTTTTGGCCCGCAACCAAGCTTTTTAGTTTTTTTTCAAACGATTTGGCAATAGATTTAGGAACAGCTAACACAGTAATATATGTAAAAAACCAAGGAATCATATTAGATCAACCTTCAGTAGTTGCAGTTAAATATTCTACTAACGAAGTTTTAGCCGCTGGAAATAAAGCCAAAAAAATGCTAGGAAAAACACCTGAAAGTATTGTTGCTTGTCGTCCAATGCGAGATGGAGTTATTGCAAATTTTGAACTAACAGAAAGCATGTTAAGATATTTTATAAGTGAGGTTCATAATAATCGCAAAACTTTAGTTCGTCCGCGAATGATTATAGGAGTTCCTTCAGGAATTACTCAAGTAGAAAAAAGAGCGGTTGAAGATTCTGCAAAACAAGCAGGTGCTCGAGAAATTTACACAATTATGGAACCCATGGCAGCAGCTATAGGTTCTGGACTACCAGTAGAAGAGCCTACGGGAAATATGATAGTTGATATTGGAGGAGGTACTACAGAAGTTGCAATAATTTCATTAAAAGACGTTGTTTATTGTAAATCAGTACGCATTGGTGGCGATGAAATGGATCGTGCAATTGTTCAATATGTTAAGCGTAAATATAATTTACTAATCGGAGAAAAAACAGCAGAAGATATAAAAATCAAAATTGGAACAGCAATGCTAACCGAAGAAGCAGCAAAAGAAGAAGTAAAAGGTCGAGATTTAATAACGGGTGTTCCAAAAACAATAACTTTATCTGACGCAGAAGTATTCGAATCATTAACAGAGCCTATCTCAATAATTGTTGATGCAATTCATTCTGCGCTAGAAAATGCTCCACCAGAACTTTCTTCCGACCTTGTTGATCGTGGAATCATGATGGCTGGTGGAGGTGCTTTATTAAAAAATCTTGATGATTTAGTTTCAAAAGAAACTGGCTTGCCTGTAACGGTTGCAGATGATCCACTTTTATGCGTTGTACATGGTGCAGGAAAAGTTTTAGATGAATTAGATTTTTTCAAAGACGCTCTACTCAGATAAATGTCATTTTACTATCAAAACAAAAACCCAAAATAAGGATCAATATAAAAATGACATTGAATAAAAAAATTCATCTAACTTTTATGTTCATAATATTAACTTGCATTAGTTACATTTTTTGTAAAAAAAAACTAGAGTTCCCAAAAAATTTAAATCTATTAGAACTCAAAAATTATAAATATGTAATTTTTGATGGTTGCAAAACTTTTTGGGAAAAAAGTTTATATGATTTATTATACTCATACCAAAAAAAGCGTGGTCTTTCTTGGAGTGATTATATTAAATTAACTAAATTTGGATTATCTTACTTACTAGGTACATTAGATATAAAAAAAGCCTATGAAGAATTTTTAATTCATTGCAAAGGAATAAATAAAAAAGATGCAATAACTATATCTTCTAAAGTTTGGCAGGATGAATGCAAAAATTTTATATATCAAGATGCAAAAAAAATTTTTGATTTTTGCAAAAAAAATAAAATCATTACAATATTAACTGAAGCAGGATTCGAAGAATTTTATCTAGATTTTTTAAAAACATATACATTTGATTATATATGCACATCAAAAATAAAATATAAAGATGAAAAAATTTCAGGTCAGCTAGAAGGTATGCCTTGCTCCGGACATGAAAAAACAATACAAATTAAAAAAATAATAGAAGACAAATTAAAAGGCTCTTTAAAAGAGGCTGTTTTTTTTGCAAATAGTCACAATGATATAGATTTATTAAATCTCGTAGGAAAACCCATCGCTGTTAACCCTGATAATAAGTTAAAAAAATATGCTTCATCAAAAAAATGGGAAATTTTAAAATTTAATAAAATTCATAAAATTTAATACTTACAAATTTCCTCATAATCATTATGATGTAATTTTTTCTTACCTATTAAATAATAATTTTCATGACCTTTACCTAAAATAGCTATAATTGAATTTGTTGTAGATATTTCAACAGCTTTTTTGATTGCTTTTTTTCTATCAAATTCACAATAAACGTTTTCAGTTTGTTGAATATCTTTTAGTATATCATTTGCTATATCTTTTGATTTTTCCAGCCTAGGATTATCATCGGTTATTATAATTTGATTAGAATATTTTTCTGCTATTTTACCCATTATCGATCTTTTTGTTTTATCTCTATTACCACCACAACCAAATACTACAATTAAATTGTTTGTAAGCTTTTTTAATTCACTTAACACTGCTTCCATTGACGATGGATTATGTGCAAAATCAACAAAAGCTTTTGTTTTATTTTTTAAAATATGAAGTTGCAATCTACCAGGAACACCCGAAAAAGATTTAATTGCTTCTTTTATATCATTTTCACTTATTCCAATATTTTTACAAATCAAAAATGACATAGTTATATTATAACGATTAAATTGCCCTATCAAAGAATTGGTATTTATTTTACAAAGACTACTTTTATCAAATGTAATCAACTGATTGTTTATTTTTTTTTTATTTTTTTTCAAAATACCTAAAGCCTTACTTCCCCAATAATTTTCTACATTTATTATTATTCTTCCTCCCTTTTTAATTTGATCAAAAATCTTCATTTTTGTATAAAAATAATTTTCCATATTCGTATGAAAATCCATATGTTCAGTTGCTAAATTTGTAAATCCCAGAAAACAAAAATTTATTCCCAAAATTCTATGCAAAGCGATTGCATGAGATGAAACTTCCATTACCACATAATCAACATTTTTCTTTACACACCTCGACAAGAACATTTGAATATAATCACTTTCAGGCGTTGTATTTATAGCAATTTCTTCTTCATCTAAGATTTTATTTTTAATTGAACTAATTAAAGCAGTTTTATATCCATTTGTTTTTAAAATATGTTCTACTAAATAAACGGTTGTAGATTTGCCTTTGGTCCCTGTAACGCCAATAATTTTCAATTTTGATTCAGGATAATTTAATTTTTTAGCTGCCAGCTTTGCTAAAGCTTTTCTTGCATTTTTCACTTTAATGAATTTTATTTTATCTAGCTTATATTTATTTAATTCTAATTTTTTCAATATCTTTTTAAATTCAATCTCATTTGAAAAAACTATTTTATTTGCTCCCATATCAATTGCTTGGGGAATATATTTCATTCCATTTTGAACAAATCCTTTAATAGCGACAAATGTAGTCCCTGAACCAACAAACTTTGTGTGAGATGTAACAGGAAATATACTTGGTAACATAATCAATTAATCCTTTTTAAAAAATCGAAAAAAATATATTACAAAAAAATATAAACTCAAGTTTTTTATATAAAAATATGTGTCGCCCATTAAAGATTATGTTAATCAACTTAAAATGTCTACATACTGGGCTTTTCTAAAATGTTTAATATTTAAACATTTTAGAAAAAATATTAATTGAACAAAGCTTTGAATGAAAAAAAAACAAGTTACTAACAATTTTGTGGGTAAGTTTGTTAAAATATTAAAACTTCTCTTTTAACAAAGGCATTTTTAATTTTTTTAAAATCGCACCACTTTTCTATTTGAAGATTTTATTTTTTTAATAATTTTAAACTCAACAATTCACCTTAAAACTATTATCTAATGTACCTATATATGATTTTTTTATCATTTTTTATATCCTAATAGAAATCAGTAAAACAAATTTAACAAATTTTGATAATGTAAATTTTTTTAACCTAAATATAACTTTATGTTTTTACTGTTACATGTAAAATATTATAAACATAGTCATAATCTGAATACACAAATTTTTAATAGGAACTAAAATGCAAAAAAAAGATAAAAAAATAAACAATATTGACTCTGAAAAAAAAGAAAAGGAACAAAAAGAAGCCATCGAGAAATTTATTCAAACAAGCACTAAAGAAATTAATATTACAAATATTCCTGAAGACATTAAAAATGAATTACAAAAATTAATATTTGAATTTGAAAAATTAAAAAACGAAATTCAAGAAAAAAAAAATACCTGTACAAAACAATTACAAACACTTCAATCAAAACTAGAAATTTTAATAAATAGTGGGCAAATAAAACTAGATAAAAAACATTTTGAACAAACACAAAAAGAATTAAATCATTATCAAATGATTCTTGACCATGTAAATAAAGAAATTGATAATGAATTAAAATTATGTAAAGATTTGATTTCTGAAAATCCACCAAAAACTATTAGAGTTTTAAAAAATACCACAGATGATTTTATTCAATTTATAACTTCAAAAATTCAAAGCCTTAAAAAATATTTAAAAAAAATGAAAAAAGACTTACAAATCAGTTTTTCAAAATACAACTTTGGCTTAGAATCTCAAAAAAGAAAATTAGAATATCTAAAAACTTACCTTGATAGAGTTAATAAAAAATGAAAGTTGTAATACAACGAGTAAATTATGCCTCTGTATCTGTTGAAAATAAATTGATTTCAAAAATAAATAAGGGTCTTTTAATATTTGTTGGTATAGGAAAAAACGACAACCAAAAGGATATAGAATATATTATACGAAAAATTTTAAATTTAAGAATTTTTGATACTACAGAAAAATTTATGGATAAAAACGTAAAAGATCTAGATTTAGAAATTTTATCCGTCTCTCAATTTACACTTTGTGTTAATTTCAGAAAAGGAAATCGACCCTCATTTGATATGTCTATGCCATCAAAAGAAGCAGCCAAATTTTATCGTAAGTTCTTTTTAAAATTAAAAGAAAAATATCCCAAAGCTAAAGATGGTATTTTTGGTGCATATATGGATATTAAACTATCAAACGATGGGCCTGTTACAATAATTTTAGATAGCAAATAATAAAGGTAATAATTAGTTAAAATATAAATATTTAAACTACCTGCGATCCAATTCCTGTAAATCGTTTCGTAAAAGATCATTAAAATTTTTAGTAATTAACATTTCTCCATTTACACTATAAAATTGAACTTTAAAATCACCTGAAACATCATCAAATTCTAATTGAGCAAAAAATTTACCATTCACTCCTAATAAAGGTATTTTTTTTTCTCTCCATAAGGCCGTAAAAGTATTAAACCAATGACTTGTTATTATTGCTTTAACATTATAATCTTTAATTAACTCGTAAAAAGCATCTTTATCGGCATTAGACCATAAATTACTTTCATCTCCCAAATTATTATAATGATAAAAAAAATATAAAGGCTGATTGTTTATATTATTTTTTCTTAAATAAGAAACTAACCATTGCCGAATTTTACTATCTGGATATAATCCACAACAAAAAAAGTAAGTATTACCTTTTTTAAAAACATAAGCATGATTATTATTTGTTATAATCGATGATAATTTTTTATATCTTCCATAAATTTGATCTAAAGGCCGTACATATTGCGCTCGATTTGGATAATCATGATCTCCAATCCCAAAATATACAGACATATTCGCTACTTCAAAAGGTACTACCCACTCTTGTACAAAACCATCCCATTGTCTCCAATCAGTTACCTGAATTCTTGAAAAACAAGGTAAACACCCCTCCACTTTTTCTGAATCTATAAAACCATCGTGTGTTAAATCACCTGGTATAATTACAAAATTATCAACGTTATCATTTTTTAAATTCAATATTATTTCTTTGTATTTTTCTTTGTATACAATATCAGGATGTTGTGCTGAAGCACCAACATGAGTATCCCCAAATAAAAAGACAATTCTAGTTTTTGCAAAAGTATTGCCCATAACTAACAAATAAGAAATAAATAAAAATAAGTTGAAAAAAAACTTGAATTTCATGATTTATCCTAACGTAAATCATAATATTTAAAATAACATAAACTTAAAAAAATATAAGACATTTTTCTTATAGTTCAACAAGTAAATATAAATAAAACTCCAAAAGCTTTTATTTCACCACATTAATTTCTCAAACAAAATGTTGCAAAAAATATCTTACGTTTTTTATTTTTACAAATTTCATCCCATCGACCCTCATAGTACTTTTGCCAAAAATTAATTTCCTCAACTTGAATAAATGAATTATTTAAGGTAAAAACACGTAAAATATCTCTCCATAAAAATTCAATGTCTGTTGTAATATAAACTCTTCCTCCTTGTTTTAATTTTTTTGATAAAACGTCTAAAAATTTAAAATTAACTAAACGTCTTTTTTGATGATGTTTTTTAATCCAAGGATCCGGATGAAAAATGAAAACTCTATCAATTGAATTATCATCAAACATATCTTGAAGGCAAAAAAATCCATTACCTTGAACTAAATAAACATTATCTAATAACTTTATAGTTTTAAGACGCTGCTGCATTATAGCAACAGCCTTTCTACGAAGCTCTACACCAACAACAAATCTTCTGGAATTTTCGTAAGAATATTTGAAAATAAAATTACTTTGACCAAAACCTATTTCTAAATCTAATTTATTTTCAAATTTAGCAAAAAGTTTTATCGGATCTAATTTTTGAAATCTTTTTATACAAGAAAGCGGGTTTGTATGTGTTCTTATTCTCATAACGATTACTAATAATTTAAAAATTTATTTTTTTTAAAGCAATCAATTTGAAATTATTACATAAGAAATCGCATAATCTTTTTCATGTGACAAAGAAAGAAAATTATTCAGTCGAGGTAATTTGTTTTCTATTTTATTCTCAAAAATCTTCCAATCAATATTTAATTGAGGAACACCCCAAACCGGTTTAATAATTTCTACGTTTTTACATGAAAACAAAAATGAAAAATTGTTTTTTATATATCCTAAGTTAACCAAAGTTGCACTCAAAGCTTTAAAAAATGCTTCTTTTGAGGAAAAACGAGATGCTAAACATTGCAATTCTATTTCGCCATTCTTTTTTACACAAGACTCAATTTCCCGTAACGAAAATATTTTAAGTAATTGTTCAACTTTATATTTTTCCCACGATTTAAAACGTTCAATTCTAATAATATCAACTCCAATTCCCAAAATCATTTAAAGCCTTTATCTAAAGTACGATACATAATCGCCTCTCGAATATGATTTTTTTCAATTCGATCACTCCCCGACAAATCAGCAATTGTTCTTGCTATTTTTAAAATTTTATGATAGCCGCGCATACTTAAATTCAATTTTTCAAAGGCGAACTTCAAAATAATTTCTGCCTCGGATGATAAAATACAATATTTTTCAATTTTATCGGATGTTAAATATGCATTTTTAATACTACCCAATCTATTATTTTGAATTCTCACCGCTCTTACAACATCCTGATACATTTCACTTGAACTTTTAGATTTTAAATCACCATTTTTAATTTCATCATAATTAACAGAAGAAACATTAACATGTAAATCTATTCTATCAAGTAATGGCCCAGAAAGTTTATTAAAATATTTCATTATTTGACTGCTACTACAAACACATTTTTTCTTGCGATCTCCAAAATATCCACATGGACAAGGATTTAAAGCAGCAATCAATAAAAACGAAGCTGGATATTCTATGGAAACATTTGCGCGTGAAATCAAAACTTTTTTACTTTCCAAAGGCTGCCGCAAAACTTCTAATGTCGATCTTTTAAATTCTGTTAATTCATCTAAGAATAAAACTCCTTTATGTGCCAAGCTTATCTCACCTGGACGAGGATTACTACCTCCACCAACTAAACCGGCTTGAGAAATTGTATGATGGGGAGAACGAAATGGTCTATGTAAAATCAATGATTTATTATCAAGCAAACCTGCAATGGAATAAATTTTTGTTGTTTCAATTATTTCATCAAAATTCATCACTGGTAAAATTGTTGCTAGCCTTTGCGCAAGCATAGTTTTTCCTGAACCCGGCGGACCAATAAATAAAAGATTATGTTGTCCTGCCGCAGCAATTTGTAGTGCACGTTTCGCCTGCCATTGACCTTTTACTTGATTAAAATCCAATGGATGCTTTTTTATATCTTCTCTAAAATTTTCAAATGTAGATTTTTCAGGTTTTATTTGCTTTTCATTTCTTAAATATGCAATAAGCTCAACTAAATTTTTTACACCAATTATTTCTAGACCACTGATAAGACTTGCTTCTTGAGTATTTTTTTGGGGAATAATTAATCTTTTTTTACCACTTTTAATTGCTTGATGTGCAATTGACAAAATTCCACGCACAGATCTAATTTCACCATCAAGAGCTAGTTCACCTAAAAATAAAGTTTCATTGATAAAATCTTGATTTAAATCAATAAGTTTACATGCTTGCAAAATTGCAATACCTATAGGAACATCAAAAAGAATATCCTGTTTTTTTAAATTCGCAGGAGCCAAATTTACAGTTATTAATCTATCTGGTGGACGTAAACCACTATTTTTTAACGCGGCACGTATTCTCTCTTTACTTTCACTTATAGCTTTATCGGGTAAACCAACAATATTAAATTTTATTAATCCAAAAGATAGATCTACCTCAACCTCTACTTGTCTTGCATCAATTCCAACTGTTGTTGCAGAAAATATTTTTGCATGCATTTTAATTCCACCCCAAAAAAGAATTAATGTTTCTTAAATATGTAACCTTGAATTTTAACAGTATACCAAATTAACATTTATGTAAAATTTATGGCAGATAATTATTTAATTATAGTAGGCGAAATAAAAATCATTAATTGCTCATCTGATTTTGTTTTTTTCTTACCCTTAAAAAGATATCCCAACAATGGAATGTCTTGCAATAAAGGAATCCCATTACGATTATTGCGTTTATCATCATAAATTAAACCACCAATTAGTGTTGTTTCTCCACTTTTAAGTAAAACCCTATTGCTCGATTTTGTTGTAACAATAATAGATTTTTTTGCATCAAATGAAGTTGTCGATGTACCATCTTTCACATATGAATGTTCAACATAGATATCCAAAAATACAGATTCTTTATCTGGAGAAACAATAGGCTTAACTTTAAGTTTCATTCCCAAATCTTTATAATTTATTGTATTTATATCACGCAATGAACCTTCTATTCTCTCCTGAACACTTGTCTCAATTGGAACCTGCTCACCCACTAATATTTCTGCTGGCTCCTCACTATTTACAAGCAATGATGGTTTTAAAATTGTTTTGATTTCATTTTTACTCTCTGCAGCATTAAGTACTAAATTTAATCTTTTATTATTCAAATTTCTTCCACCAAAAATTATTGGTAGATTTAAAAATTGGCTTGCTGTTCTTGGCAATAAATTTAAAGACCAATCCATAAGATCATCAGGTGGGATATCTCCTTTTCCACCAGTAGTTATTGGACCATATCCAATATAATTCCATCCTGACCTACTGACAGAAGCACTTCGATTATAAACACCTGAAACTTGTAAGCCTAAACTTTCTTCAAAATATTTATTAGCTATTATAATTCTAGTTTCAATACGAATTTGTGAAATTTTTTCATCTATTTCCTTTAAAAAAGTCTTAAATACTTGTATATCTTTCTTTCTACCTTTAAAAAAAATTTTCCTACTATTATCATCAAAAACTAAATAATAATTATGCTTATCCGTTTTGCCATTAATGATACCTTCCCACAATTTTTCAATGCGAAGCTTTAATCCCTCAGAAAATTTCGTATGACGAATTAAAAAAAAATCTGAAACGATATCTTTTAATTCGTCTTCCCTTATTTGTGATTCAAACATTAAAATCGCATCTTCTAATCTAACAACACGCCAAACATTAAAATTTTTTACTAGTGCTAATTGAGGTTTTACAGATGAAAAAATTAATTTTAAAGCAAACGAAGCAGGAACATCTTGAAGATTAAGTGTACTAATTTCACCTTTAATCTCCGAATCTACAATAAAATCTAAATTTAAAATTTTTCCAATTAATTCAACAATCTCTTTTATGTCGATATTCTTAAGCCGCAACGACACTGTTTTTTCTACAAATACAGGATCATCATAATAAGAATCCAAAATTGACCGTGCTTCGGCAGAAATTTTTTGCTGTGTCCCTATAATTTTTTTGTCCTTATGATTTGAAATTGTACACAAAAAATTATTCAATTTATATTTGTCGCCAATTAATTCATCTGCTTTTTTTTCCAATTCTTTATCACTACTTTTAACAATATTTTTTACGACATTTCCGATATCTTTTAAATCCTTTTCCTCTTCCTTTTTACGTTGTGCAGCTAAAAGATTAGAAGTATATGGCGGAATATATTTCAATTTTGGATCGGGTTTAGGAAGAAATAAATCATTTCCTTTTATAACAAAGAAATTTGGTAATACTAAAAGCAAAATAATTTTTTTAACCAACCTCCAACTCCTCTTTTTAAATAATTACTCTTAATTCTTTTTTCTCTCCATCTTTTTCTAAAAAAACTTTATCTAAAAAAATTGCAACAATTTTATAACCCCAAATAATGTCATTCAAAAAAACAACTTCTCGTTGTTTATTCCATTCCAAAATAGCTCCAATTTTATTGTTGCACCTAATAATTCCACAAACTTCTATCATTTTTTCTTTTCTATTAATCTCACAATTATTTTTATCATTTCTTGATCCAAAAAAGGGATCTGGAATCTCTATTGATAAACATATGAAATAAAAACTAAACGAAAATATTATCAAGATAAATTTTATAAAATATTTATATCTTAATATCTTCAAAATCCAAAAACCTAAATTTTGCTATTAAAACAACCTTATTATTTTTTTTTCGTTCAAACTCAATACTTTTAAATTTTATTCCCATAATATTTTTTTCGAGTTCATTTAAAAATAAAACTGCATCTTTAAACAAACCTTTTGCATTTAATACATAATACTTTTTACAATAAAAATTTTTATCATCATTTTTTTTTGGTTCTAAATGCAAACATTCCATGTTATTTTTTTTTAACGAGCTCAAAGTAATATCTAAACCACAATTTTTTTTAAGCTCATAAATAAACTTCTTAAATTGTACATTTAAAATTTTACTTTTTTGTTCCTGATCTACTAATAAACTTAATTTTTTTTTAAATTTTTTTTGTTCCTTGTCCATTTGATTACATAATTTGTTCTGATTCAAAATACAATTTTTTTTGGGAATATAAAAAAATAGCATCCAAACGGATGCTATAAAAATAAAAATACAAAATGAAAAACATATCCTAAATTTCCTCGGAACCCCCCTTAGCAAAGAAATTAACCTACTTTCGTTTAATAAGTTTGCCATAAAAACTTCATTTAAATAAACTCAAATTTGAAAATAAGTTAAAAAAAACAATTATAATCTGTAAAGATTTTTATTAAAAAACCTTCTTAGTCCATTCAAAAGGATCAACAGAAACATTATTAACACGCAACTCCCAATGCAAATGATATCCATTAGCATATCCTGTCATACCCAATCTTCCAATAGGATTTCCTTTTTTTACAAAATCACCAACCTCAATATCCGCAAAATCTTCTAAATGACAGTACAATGTTATTACACCTACACCATGATCAATAGCAACTGTATTTCCAGTTAATAAAAATCTATCTTTTATAATAATTTTACCATCCTGACTCGCCCATACAACACTTTTTGGATGATTTAAAATATCAACAGCCTTATGTAAATATCTTCCCTTTTCAGATGTTGTACGAATTTCACCAAATGGAGTTGCCACCCTTTGTAATTCGATCGGAATCTCAAATTTTCCTCGCCATAATTTTTTTCTAGAGGAATCTTGTATCCATTTTTCTAAGGCATCTTCTAAAATTTTATTGCTCATGCTTATTTCCTTTTCCTCCTCAAGTTTTCCCTTTGCTATTTTAAAACCTTTTTGTCGAGGAAAATTAACAGCATTTACTATAATCTTTCCAGTTAATTTTATATTATTTTTAACTTTATCAAATAATTCAACTGTCAAAATATATTCATCTGCATTTTGCTCACAATCAATAGGAATAAAACATTCGTAAAGCTTTGAATTTTCAGATTCTGGATAACATGAATAAATTTTTTCTAAAAATCTTGCATTTACATCTGCAATTTTTTTATTAGCTTGAATCCTTAAATGAACAGTATGTCCTTGATCAACACGGTATTCTTGCTGTAAAAAAGTCGCTTTTAAAGGAATATTATCTACAAAAAATTCCAACTTATCATTGCTTTTATTCTGATTATAACTACTATCAATAGCTTCAATTTCTAATATATGTAAACCATTTAACAAATTATTAGTATCTATTTTAAATGGAATATTAAATTTTTTATTTCCTATTTGCCTAGGACAATCTAAATTTATCTCTTCTCCATCTAAAAATGCTCTTACTTGTGCAATTTTATAACTATTATTCGATTTTATATTTCCTTGAATAACTCCCGAATAAAAGCCTTCTCTTTCAATTCCTGTAATAATAATTTCAGGAATAACATTATGAGTAAAATAATTGAAAATTGAACTTCCCACCCAAAAAATTACAAATAAAGTTATGATGACGATAAATGGAATTTTAAATCTTTTTAACATAAATTATTACTCCAAAAGCTAAACTGAAATAAAATTATAAATTTAAATTTTTCGCTATATTTAAAGCAAAGATATGCATTTATAAACATTAATTAAATAAACACTAATCAAAAAGTTTGAATTCACAAATTTTATTAGCCAATACATATTATATCAAAGCAAATATTTCAACAAATAAATTTTTAATAAGATTGACTATTTTATCATAAATTAATTAAGGTAATTATATAAAATAAGGGGATATTTTGGGGGAGAGTAAATGATCAAAAAAAAAATAATTTTTTTTGCATCGTTCTGTATTATTATTTCAGTTTTTTATCAATTAAAAAGTCAAAATTTAAAATTCGGTATTTTTGATACAACACATCTTGAAATATATAGATACCAGTCATTTAATGAAATTTTAAAATCTGTTGGTTTCGATATCGAATATAACTCAGTTGCAAAAATTTTAGATTCAGATATAAAAGAATTAAATCTAGATTCTTATGATGCTATATTATTTCTTATAGATATAGAATTTTTAAAAGGAATTTTAAATTCGTTAGCTTGTCAAAAAATTTTTAGAATAATTAATAAATTTGGGAAAAAAACAAATAAATTAATAGGCTTTGCTTTTCCAACTATAGGACAAAAAATACATAACAAAATTCTACTTTTTAGCCCATTTTTCAAGTCAGTTGGCCTAAATATAAATCCATTCTCCTTTGAAATTGATAAAATTCCAGATAATTTTGATATAAATTCTATTAATCTAGATCAATTAAATAATTCACTAAAAAATTTTTTTAATTTCACAAGAAATTTTTTAGATCAACCACTTGAAGCTCGAAGTTTTTTATATCACAAAACACTTGCTTGTCCTACAAAAATCAATTTTGCAATAAAATATCCTACTTACACCAATCATTATCTAGCAATTCTGCCCATCAAACATGGATGCCCCTTGCGTTTAGCGCCAACTTTGCCATATGGCATTTATTTTTATAATCCGATTATTAAAAATCAGATTTTTATAACGAGCAATTCATTACTTTCTTTTTCTAGCGCATGCGAAAGTTTTCATATATGTCCTACAAATTTTAATCTAAGGTATAAAATACATAACTTAATTCAAGAAATGATGTGGGAACTTAAAATATTAATGATAACCAAAAAAAATAATGAATTGAATTTTGATTATATAAAACAAAATAAAAAACCTAAATTACCCATTTTTCTTTCAAATTTAGAAAAAAATTCAGAATCTAAACCAAAAAATAAGAAATCCATAAAAATAGCATGGATGGAAATTAAAATTTTTGAAAAAAATGATCAAGAATCAATCAAACAACAATATCAATTAATTAATGATATATTAAAAACAGGAAATGATACTTATCTTTGGATAACATTAAATCCAAATATGTATTTCAGTCCTATTGCCAAACACACAAGCGAAATTAATACTTATCTCAATTCGATTTCAAAATTTACAAATCTATTAAAAACAAAATCACAACAATTAAATACTATTCCACCCAAAATACTATTAGGTTATGAAATAACTAATAATATTTATGAGCCAAATTTGCCAACCAATTATGCTGTCGATTTATATACAAATAAATATTTAGATCTTCCATCACCTTTAGATGAAAACTTTTGGAACAATGAAATAAAAAAACCATTAAATTTCTTTCTTGAAAAATGGAAAAATCCAAATATTTCAAATAATATAAAAATTGTGGGCATAGTTTTAGATTTAGAAATGTATTGTAGAAAAATAAGTGGAAGTTTTTTAGATACAATTGGATTTTCATCTCTATGCCGTAATAAATATAAAACAATAAAAAAAATTACTAAAAATATAAGTATTAATAATTTAATCACAACAAAATCAATTCAAAATTATTATGATTTTCTTAAAACTGAGGCAATAAATTTAGGAAATAATTTAAAAAACTTTTTTAATGAAAAAATAAAAAATTGCATGATAATTTGTTATGCCCCAAACATATCAACCGATTGGTTTTACAAAGCATTTTATCAAGGATTAAGTGACAAAAAAAATCCAATAGAATTATTAACTTTTAATTCCATCTTTTACTCACATAAGGATTGGCTTATCAAAAATAATATTTATGCGAATCATTCAAGTGTTTTAATGTTATCAAAAATAAAAAATGAAAGTGATTTTTTATGGATTGATCATATATTAAAATATCATGACGGAATTTGGTTAAATAAATTTTCTAGATTTTCTGAAAAAAAGCATAATGATTGGATGGCCATAGAACAATCACCTATAAACGAAAAAGAAAAAAACAAATTCTTAGAATATTTAAAAAATAAATAAATACATTCAATGTTTATTAAGTAGACAAAAATAACATGATTGCTAAATTAATATCCAAATAGACTTAATTATTCTAAAATAAGAGGGACGAAATGGAACTAAATTCTAGCAATTTTGAACAAGAGGTATTAAAATCCGACAAACCTGTAATTATTGATGTTTTTGCAACATGGTGCGGACCATGTCAAATGATGGCTCCCATTTTCGAAGAAGTATCAAAAGAAATGGCTGATAAATATAAATTTGCTAAATTAAATATAGACGAAGAAAGAGATTTAGCTATAGAGTATAACGTTTCTTCTGTCCCAACAATTATTTTCATAAAAAACGGCAAAATTATTGGCAAAGAAACAGGCTATATGGACGCAGATACATTAAAAGAAAAAATTAAAAATATTTTTTAATGAAATTTGCTAGATTTATTTTACATAAAAACATATTAATATACAGTTTACACAACTTCATTTTTTTATTTGACAAACAACCTTATTGCCTTATAATAAAACCAAATTGAGCATTAATATTTTTTTATTTTTTTCACAATATTGAAATGTCATCGCGGGGTAGAGCAGTCTGGTAGCTCGTTGGGCTCATAACCCAAAGGTCGCTGGTTCAAATCCAGCCCCCGCAACCAAAATTTGTTCATATTTTTCTAATTAGATTTTTTTATAAAAGATTTGTATTTTAAAAATTAAAATAAAATTTTTTACAAAATTTTAACATACAAGGCTTTTGTTATGTATCCAAGAATATTACAAATCTACGGGCCACTTTGGATAAATAGTTATGGTTTGATGATAACAATTGGTTTAGGTTTATTTTTATATCTTACTTATAATAATCCAAAACGCAAACAAATTCTCCCTACAGATATTTTTTTTAATATGATTTTTATAGCATTAATAGCCGGCATTGTTGGGGGAAGAATATTTTTCTTATTCTCTGAATGGCATTATTTTTCTCAAAATCCACTTGAAATTTTTTTTCCATGGATTGGCGGTTTTGCTATTTTAGGTACAATAATTGGTATTACAATAACTATCTCAATTTATCTTAAATTAAAAAATATTAAAATTTTGCCTACTCTGGATTTAATCAGTTTATATGCACCCCTTCTGCAGTCAATTTCAAGGATAGGTTGTTTTTTAGCTGGATGTTGCTATGGAATACCTGCCAAAAACTTATTATGGTCTATAACATTTATTCATCCAGAAAGTCTCGCCCCTATAAACATTCAGCTTCATCCAACACAATTATATTTTTCTGCAGCTTCATTTATTATTTTTATAATTTTATACGCAAAAGAAAAACTCTTATCAAATAAAGATGGACAACTAACATTTTTATATTTAATACTGGAAAGCATATCTAGATTTATGCTTGATTTTTGGCGAGGTGATAGAGATTATATTGATAAAATTAAATTGTTAAATAATTTTTCCTACACTCAATTATTAGCGCTCGGTATTTTTATTTTAGCTTCAATTGGTTATATTATAACATTGAATAAAAAATCTAAATTTTAACTGATCTAACCATAAAACTTATGAAATTTAAAGAATGTCTCTTTTTGAATATATAAAAAGTCATTTATCAATCACAGATGTAATTAATGAATACGTGCAATTAAAACCCGTCGGTAATTATTTTAAAGGCCATTGCCCATTTCATTATGAAAAAGATGCATCATTTACTGTAAGCCCAGATAAACAAATATTCTATTGTTTTGGATGTCAAGTTAGTGGAGACTTGATTTCATTTGTAGCTAAAATCGAAAATATAACTCAATTTGAAGCATTACAAGAATTAATTGATCATTATCAAATCAATGTCCCCGAAAAAATAAAAAAACAAATTACACAAGACCTCAATAATTCTGAACAAAAACATAATTATTTTAACATATGCAAAGCAATGGCAAATTGGGCTAATTATCAGCTCTCAATAAATATTAAAGCAAAACAATATTTAACAACCCGTGGTTTTAATGAAAATGATATAAGTTATTTCAACATAGGTTATTTTCCTGGAGGAATACATCAAATTAATAAATTGATTAAAGAACTTGCTAAACAAAGTATTTTATCTAAAGATTTAATTGAAGCAGGAATAATACACCAAGGACAATCTGTTTTATATTCGCCATTTGAAGAACGTATTCTTTTTCCTATAAAAGATCAACTTGGCCGATATTGTGGCTTTGGAGGTCGTATATTTAAACCTAATGACCAAAGAGCAAAATATTATAATAGTAAAGAGAACTCTTATTTTTTTAAAAGCAAACTTCTTTTTGGTTTAGATTTGGCTAAAAAAGACATGCAGCAACAAAACTTTGCTTTTCTTGTCGAAGGTTATACAGACTGTGTTGCAATGATCAAATATGGATATAAAAATACAGTTGCAACTTTAGGAACCTCATGCACACAAGATCATTTAAATATTTTAGCTCGCTATATAAAAATATTGTATGTTATATATGATGGCGACAATGCTGGTCAACAAGCAATTTTACGATTAACCCAACTTTGCTGGGATGTTAATTTAGAATTAAAAATTATAAAACTTCCAGCAAATCATGATCCCGCCTCTTTCCTTAAAGAAAATGGCAACTTAAATAATTTAATAACTCAATCATATAATATTTTTACCTTTTTTATAAAAACTTTAGGTGAAAATTTTTATAAACAAACTCTTGCAGAAAAAATATCCATTAGCAATAAAATAATCGAATTAATATCCAAAATAGATAATTCAATTAAACAAGAAATTCTATTACAACAAGCCAGTAATACACTTCAAATACCTATAGAAACCTTAAAAATTAATATAAAATGCAAAAATTCACAAAAAAATACTAATTTTACCAAGAAAAATACCCCAAAAAATGAAAAAAAAATACCAATTCTAGAGGAAAGAATATTTTTTGCTATAATTAATAGTGTTGAAAATGATAAAAAATTAAAAATAGATAAAGATTTAATACCATATTTTTCAAAAAACATAAGATTGCTGTTAAAAAAATTTAAAGACATATATGAATCGCAAAATTCAACACAAAATATTTTTGAAAAACTAATTGATAGTTTAGATGAATCCCAAAAAAAATGGGTTCTTTCAAGTAGTGTAAAATACAATCAGGATGTTTCTCAAGATCTTTTTGATCAACTTATTGTGCATTTTTGCAAAAAAAATTGGCGCAATATTGTTCAAGATTTAAAAAATAAACTAAGAGAGGCAGAGAAAGAAAATGATACAAAAAAACAAAAAGAATTATTTAATTTATTTTCAAAATTCAAGCAAAATATAAAAAACCGGGGGTTGATATGAAAAAAAATAAAACTCAACAAAAAAAAAGTTTTTTAAATACTATATCTAAAACAGTATCAAAAGTAGTTTCAAAAGCGCTAAATAAAAATACTAATAAAAAAAATAACATTTCGGAAAAAACAAAGAATATAAAAACAAAAAAAACATCATTAAAAAGCAAGGTTGAAAAAAAGGATACAAACAAACACAAAAAACAAACCAAAACTATCGATAAAAAAACATCTAAACCCAAAAAACTCGATAAAAAAACAATTAAAAAAAACAAACCAATCCGTAGCACAAAACCATCAAATAAAAAAAATGTCAAAAAAAGAAAAACTGTTTTAAAAAAGAAAAAAAAGACTAAAGCTGATTTTGCAAAACAAGCAAAAAAAATAAGCTCTACTTTTGGTCACGATCTTAAAAAAGAACAATCAAAAACAAAAACATCTAAAACCAAAGATGATGTAAAAAAATTACATGAAATTGAAAAACAAGTTGATGCATTAATTGAATCTGGCAAAAACAATGGTGTTTTAAGTTTCGAAGAAATCATAATGTTTTCAAAAAAACATAAATTAACAGAAGAAGAAGTAAACGAACTACTTCATCTTATGGAAAAAGAAAATATTGATTTGATTTCTCAAGAAGAACTAGAATCTTCTATTAAAGAATTGGAAAATATTTCTGAAGAAGAATCAACTTTTGACTCAAAAAAAGAGACCGATATTAAAACTTCTCTTGAAAGGGCAGAAATATCCACGGAAGTCTCCGAAGAAGAATCCTTTGAAAAAGAAGCAGCAGAAAAAATAAAAGCTTTTATTGAACCAAGTCAACTTAATGATCCTGTAAAATTATATCTCAAAGAAATCGGTAAAATACCTCTTTTAAACAAAGAAACTGAAAAAATTATAGCCGACAAAATAGCTTCTGGAAAAAAAGAATCTATTGATGCAATTTCACAATTCCCATTTATCATAAAAGAACTATTAGGTATGGAAGAAAAACTAAACAGAGAGCCCTTATTGCTTAAAGATTTTATACAATTTTCCGATTTTGATGAAGATAATTCTCCTAAATTTGAAGAGGAAAAACAAAAACTTGTCAAGACTATTCATAATATAAGAGACCTAATCGCAAACGAAGAAAAAATATACAAATCTTACAAAGGCAAGCTAGATAAAGAAAGCAATAAAAAAGAAATGCTAAATAAAGTTGCAAAAAATAAACAAGAGCGAATTAATTTAATTAAAGGTATTAAATTTTCAAATAAACAAATTAGAAAATTTGGCAAAAAAATAGAAAAACATTTAAATAAAATTAATGAACGAGAACAAGAAATAAGAGCACTTGAAGAAAAATTGAAATTTTATATGGGAATAAAAAATGAAACAAATGAAGATTTAAAACATATTCAAGAACTTGAAAAAGAAATAAAAACAACGTCAAAATTAATCAAAAAAGTTGAAGCCGAAGCTGGATTATCTAAAGATAAAATTGCAAAATTATATACACAATTTATAGTTGCACAGCGTAAAGATAAAGAAGCTAAAGATGCTTTAGCAAATGCTAATCTAAGGTTAGTTGTAAATATTGCAAAAAAATATATTAATCGTGGATTACATTTCTTAGATTTAATTCAAGAAGGTAATATAGGTTTATTAAAAGCAGTAGAAAAATTTGAATTTGAAAGGGGTTTTAAATTTTCAACATATGCAACATGGTGGATAAGACAAGCAATTACAAGAGCTATTGCAGATCAATCAAGAACAATTCGTGTTCCTGTTCATATGGTTGAAACCTTAAGTAAAATCAATAAAATTACCAGAACTTATATTCAAGAAACAGGAGTTGAACCAACCTATGCACAACTTGCTAAAGAATTAAATTTAGAAGAGAAAAAAATTAAAAATATTATTAAAATATCCAAAGAACCAGTCTCATTAGAAACACCTGTCGGAGATAGTGACGATGTTTCTTTAAAAGATTTTATTGAAGATGAGGATGAATATACACCTGTAGATGCAGTTGTTAATGATGATTTAAAAGAAAAAGTACGCGAAGTTTTAAAAAGCTTAACACCTAGAGAAGAAAAAGTTCTTAAGATGAGATTTGGAATTGATGTTTCATCTGAACATACTCTTGAGGAGGTGGGAAAAGATTTTTCAGTTACACGTGAACGTATTCGTCAAATAGAAGTAAAAGCTTTAAGAAAACTTCGACATCCTTCACGAAGTAAAAAATTACAAAGTTTTCTTGAAAAAGAATTTGATGATAATTCTGTGGATTCAATTGAATAATAATAAATACAAGTCAAATTACCATTAAACTACAATCGACATTGACAGTTATTTTGTCTCTATCGAATAATTAGCAAAAAAGCGTTTTAAGAAAAAACTTAAAACGCTTTTTTGTATTTAAAATTTTTTTAATAAATTTTTTAATTGGTATATAAATAATTATTTGTTATAATTTTTTGAAAATTTTTTATATGCTTTTTATTAATAAAATTTACTAAGAAACATCATTTAATATATTAATTAAACTTAATGCAATAAGCGAAATAATAAAATCAGACTTGTTTTGTAAGCACTATTTTAAAAAAAAATAAATAAAAAAAATGAAAATCTTGCACATTATAACAAGCCTTAAAATAGGAGGAGCAGAATCTTCTCTTTATAATTTATTACAGGAATTTATAAAAGATAAAAATGATTATCATTTTGTAATATACTTTCACGATGGACCAAACGCTGAAAAAATAAGAAAACTCGGTATACCTATATTTAAAAATGAAGGTTTCTTGCATAAATATGATCCGTATGCTTATTTTAAATTAAAAAAATTGATCAAACAAATTAATCCCAATTTAATTCATTCAGCCTTGTGGTCTGCTAATATTTTAGCAAGACTGATTGCCAAAAAACTAAATATTCCAATAATTTGTGATCTGCATAGTAACATTTCCTATGATGGTTTATTTCGAACATGGTTAGAAAAATATTTTTTATATAAAGCAGATAAATATATTGCTGTTTCAAATTCAGCAATGTCTGGTTTTTATAACTCTGTAATACTAAAAGAAAAAAATCCAATTAAAAGAAAAATTGCAACAAATAAATTATCTTTAATTTATAACGGAATTGATACAAAAAAAACACAAACTTTTAATGTAAAAATAGAAAAAACTGATTATGGAATAAACAAAAATGATTTTGTTTTTGGATCAGTTGGACGATTAGAACCAATTAAATCATATGACTTATTAATAAAAAGTTTTCATTTATTAATAAATAAAACAAAATGCTCTGCAAAATTATGCATAATAGGAAATGGGTCCCAAAAATCCAAATTGCAAAAATTAACAACTAGATTAAATATTAACAACCAAGTTATTTTTCTAGGAGAAAAAAATAACGCGTATAAATATTATACACTTTTCAATTGTTTCATTATCTCTTCTAAGAGTGAAGGACTTTCAATTGCATTACTAGAAGCATTAAGTTTTGGCCTTCCAATAATTACAACTCATAATAATCAAATTCATGAAGCTATAAAAAATGGACAAAATGGATTATTAGTACCCACTGAAAATAAAGTTGCGCTTGCAAAAGCCATGGAAAAATTATGTATGAATCATAAATTATGTAAAAATATCAAACAAAACAATTTAAAGCTTGTAAAAACAAAATTTAATATTTATAAAACAAAAAAATCATATCTTGAACTATATTATAAGATTGCCCAAAATTCAACTTGCAACCAACAGATTAAATTTAATTAAAACCTATAGAAAAAAAATTTGATTTTTATATGAATATACTGTATTATTTAAGTGAATTAATCGATAACCTCCATTTCCCCTGTCCGTGACTTCTGTCTGGATGGGGGTATTTTTATTAGTGTGTTTATCCTGTATGAAAAAAAATTAAGTTTAAATTATGCAAAAATTCAAAATAGAAATATCATATGATGGAACAGATTATTATGGTTGGCAAATTCAACCAAAACATCATACAATTTCATCTTGCATGCAAAATGCTTTTAATTCAGCTTTTGGTAAAAATATAAATATAATTGGTACTTCACGAACAGATACTGGTGTTCATGCATTAGGTCAGATAGCTAGTTTTAAAACTGATTTAAAATTACAACCAGAAAAAATATTAAAAATTTGGAATCAACATTTGCCTAAAAGCATTTTAATTAAAAATATTAAATCAGTATCAAATAATTTTCATCCGCAAGCTAATGTACATCAAAAAACATATTATTATCATCTATTTTTAAAAAAGCCATTACCTTTTGTAGCTAGATACGGCTGGTTTTACAAATTTATAAACCAAGTGGATTTAGAAAAATTCAAAAAAATACTTCAATTGTATGTTGGCAAACACGATTTTGCATCTTTTTGTAAAACCGAAGAAGAAAAAGATACAATTCGAAAAATTGATAATATAATAGTTAAAAAATTTGCACGATTTGGCATTATACAAATAACAATAAAAGGAAAATCCTTTTTAAGATTTCAAATAAGACGAATGATTGGTTATGCTTTAGATGTATCAAGACAACCAGAATTATCAGTTGATTATATTAAAACTATATTAAATACCCCAAATTCACAACAACAATTAATCAAAGCTGAAGGATGTGGATTATGTTTAAAAAAAATAGTATATAAAAATGAAATCAATTCTAAAAAACGAAATGTTTAAACGATTTGCTTCTGGAATATTTTTAGGGCTTTGTTTTTTTGGAGCCTATCTACATTCTAAAACGCTCTTTTCACTTATTTTACTTGCAATACTATTAATTATATTATTTTTTGAATGGCCACAACTAGTTCCATTTAAAAATCTTAAATTTTGGCTTGTATCCTTTTTTTATCCAATTTTACCATTTCTTACCTTGATTTACCTAAATCAAAAATATAGATCTTTTGATATTTTATTCCCACTTTATCCTTTTATTGTTTCTTGGATTGCAGATACATTTGCATATATCAGTGGTAAATTTTTTGGAAAACACAAAATTTGTCCTGCAATTAGTCCTGGTAAATCCTGGGAGGGTTTAATTGGAGGTTTTTTTGGTGTAAATATATTTAATATTTTATTTCTTCCAGGTATTAAATTTTTTCCTTTTGTTGTTTATTTACAAGGAATTATCCCAATTATGCTTTTATCTCTTTTAATAACCATTATAGCTTTTCTAGGCGATATCTTTATTTCTTATTTAAAACGCAAAAATGCTCTTAAAGATACAGGAGATCTTTTACCTGGGCATGGCGGCTTATTAGATCGATTTGATTCGGTTCTCTTTGTCTCCCTATTGATATTATTAATTATCATTGTCTCAAATAAATATTAATTTGAATCTAATTTTATAATAAATAAAAAGCTTATCTTGAGCAATTTTCAAAACAACTTAATACTTAAATGCATGTCACATTGAAAATGATATCTCGATTAAATTTTATTAAATCACACAGTATAAGTGAGGTGAAGGAAAATTGTAGAGAAGGATTTGTAGAATAAATATCTTTGAAATTATAAATTATCGAATTCATTTTAATTTATAAAAAGTAATTAACGCCAACTCTGGATAAGAAAAAAATAACCTTTCTTTAAAAAACTAGGTAAACTACCCAGAAAGAAATTTAGAGAAAGGAACAAATAATGTTGGAAACAATTTTCTACGAAGTTGACAATTTTTGCAAGCATTTTGAACAAAAAAAATGCAAATGTTAATAGGCAAAAAAAGAAACAGACCAAATTTAATGTATCCAAGTGAAATAATGACAATACTTATTTATTTCCATCATTCAAAATTTAGGACATTTAA
>WJIY01000036.1 GCA_014730005.1 Candidatus Babelota bacterium
GAAACTTGGAAATATTGATTTAGATAACATAAAAACATATAAAGAGTATAGCAAAATGATACCCTTTATTAATGCCGAAGAAGTGATAAATAATCCTCAATCGTTTTGCAGTAATCTTCCCATTTTATTTACAAGACATAGCTCAAGCACAACAGGAAAATCAAAAAAAGTTTTCTTAACTGAAGAAGATTTAACTCTTTGGGCAAAAGAAGGGAGATTAACCTTAACTCCTTACTTTAAGAAAGGAATGGTAGTAGGATTTTCAAAAAGGAAGGAAAAGTATTATTTGTCAGGATTAAAAGAAGCAATTGAATATTCTGGAGGCAAGGTTTTAACTTTTAATCCGAGAGTTATAAAAGAATTATTAGATTGCATTAAAAATGCGGACATTATTCTTGATTATGCAGAAATGATATATTATATTTCTGAACAAATCAAAAATATAAAAGAAATCAACTTAAATAAGAAGATTAAATTAAGTTATACTGGAAATTTCTTAAGTGAAAAGGATATTCAAAAGATTAAGGATAATTTCAAAAATATTGGCGTCTTTGCTGATGTTTTTAGTGAATACGCTACTACAGAAATTGGGCCAATCGGATGTTCAAATGACCGGAACTGTAACAAGTTTAAGATTATTTATGAAAATATTTGTTTTATAGAGGTCGTTGATCCAAACACGAATCTTCCTGCAGAAAAAGGAGAAATTGTAATTACTTCTTTGGGAAGAACGGGGAGTGTTTTTATTAGATACAAAATAGGAGATTTAGGGAGGATTAGCTTTGAGGAAGGAATACCTTATTTTCATTTTGAGAGAAGAAAGAAAGGAATTAAAGTTGCAAGTGTTTTCTTTTCTCCTGAATATGTTTTCAGGACAATAAGACAAATATTAAAATGCCCGGTATTTTGCGAGATTTATTTAAATCAAGAAGAATATTTAAGTCAAATTGTTCTCAAAGTTTTTTTAGAGGAATTTATCTCCGAAAATGGAAAATCTGCTCTAAAAGAAAAGCTTTTGAAAGAGTTAGAAATAGAAGATGATATAAGTGCAACAGTAAAATTTAATTTAATTTCTGAAAAAACAGTATTTACTGAAAGTCAGATCAGAAAAGGTTATAAATTTAGTATTAACCGAGGAGAATTGAAATGAGCATAGTTCTTGGAATCAATTGTTCTTTTCATGAAACTTCTGCTGCCTTAGTTAAGGATGGTAATTTAATTTGTGCAGTAGCAGAAGAGAGATTTAACAGAAAAAAAAGGGGGAAAGAAATTAAAATAAATAATCCTAATGAGCTTCCTTTCAAGGCAATAGAAAATTGCCTCTCCAGATTAAATATTTCTTACACAGAAGTCGATTATTGGGCTATTTCCTTTGATCCGGAATTAAGATTAAAGAATAACCTTGATTGGGAAAGTGAGGATAAGAAAAATTTTAGCCGATTTATAAAAGAGTATAATAAAACCTATCCAGAAGGAAGTTTTGGAACAATAAAAGGAGAAAGATTATTTTATGATAAATTGCTAACAATTCCTTCTTTGCTGAAAAATAAGGGGGCGAAGATAAATAATAAAAATTTCTTTTTTTTGCCCCATCATTTATGTCATGCAGCAAGTTCTTTTCATGCATCTGGATTTGATAACGCAGCTATTTTAATTTTAGATGCAGGAGGAGAATACGAATCTTCGTGGATGGCTGAAGGAAAAGACAAAAAGATAAAAAAAATAAAGAGTATTGATTTTCCAAATAGTCTTGGTTTTTTATGGATAAAATTAAGCGAATTTTGCGGACTAGGTTATTATGGTTCTGGAAAATTAATGGGTTTGGCGTCTTGGGGCAATTCAAAAAATTATATGAAAGAAATGGAAAGTTTAATAAAAATTACTGAAGAAGGTTTTGAGACAAATGAAGAAAGAATTCTGGCGGCGACAGACAATTTTAGCGGGATAGAAGATTTGTTTAAACTTAAACGAAATAGAACAAGATTGACTTTGGAGCATGAAGATTTTCAAAAATATGCAGATATTGCGTCAGCATTGCAAGAAAGAACTATTAAGGTTGTTTTACACTTAATAGCAAAATTAAAAAAAATGACCAATTCAGATAAATTGTGTTTAGCAGGAGGACTTTTTTTAAATTGCCATGTTAATCAAAAAATCTTAGAAAGTGAATTATTTAATGAAATCTATATCTGTCCGGCGGCCACAGACGACGGAACAGCTGCCGGAGCTGCTTTTGAAATTTCTTCAAGAATAGGGGAATTGAAAAATAAAAAAATCAAAAACTGGTTTTTTGGCAATTATTATACTAATGATAAAATAGAAGAGGAGCTCAAAAAAGAAAATTTAGCTTATAGAAAATTTGATAATATAGAAATGGAAACCGCAAAATTATTGCATAATGACAAAGTTATTGCATGGTTCCAAGATGGTTTTGAATTTGGTCCAAGAGCCTTAGGATGCAGAAGCATTTTGGCAAACCCTCTTTTTCCGAATAAAGAAAGATTAAATTCTAAAAAAATAAAAGATAGAGAAAATTTTAGGCCTGTTTGCCCCTCTGTTATTGAACATTCTGCTAAAGTTTATTTTTCAATCAAACAAATTGAACAACCACATTTTAATATGCTTTCCACAACAAAAATAAAAAAAGATTGGATAAACAAACTTATTGGAATAAAACATCCAGACGATACTGCGAGAATACAATTAGTTAGTAAAGAAAATAAAAGATTTTATAATCTTTTAGATGAATTTAGAAAATTATCGGGTGTTGGAGTTATTATAAATACATCTTTTAATTCAAGAGGGGAACCAATTGTGAATTCTCCAAAAGATGCAATAAAAACTTTCAAGAAATGTAAGGGTATAGATTACCTTGTAATAGGGGATTTTATAGTTAAAAGGTGGCAAAATGAATGACAAAATTTCTATGATTAAAATAATGAAAAAACTAAGAGAAAATATGAAAGAAGTAGATGATAATCTAGATGTTCCAGAAATTTATTTTGAAGAAACACGGATGTCTGATAACCAAAGTGTTGCTTTGATGCCCTTGGTGGCTTTAAAATCAAACCCTTGCAGATGGCTTAAACATTCCGGAGGATGTTCTATGTGCGGGTATCAATTAGCCGCTTCATTAAAAACAAAACCAACTGAAGAAAATTTGATTAATCAAACCAAATTTGCTATTAACAGATGCC
>WJIY01000037.1 GCA_014730005.1 Candidatus Babelota bacterium
AAAAAATGACCTTTTTTATCAATTTTTGAACTTCATCAGCTGTAACTATAAACAATTTTATATAAATTTAGTGCTAATTTTATAACGAAGAAACTCAAAAATGTTACTCTTTAACACAAACTCGATAATTGTTTTATAATACAATAAATTGTATATCTATAAAACAAACTCACACTAACTATGCATCATTACTTTTTTTGCTAATTTAAAAGGAACTTGAAAAAGAAAAATAAAGAATCACATAACTCCGTTCACCCTGCCTGAGTGTCAAAGTCTTGGGCAGGCGAACGAATAAGAGGTTATTACAAAATAAATAATAATAAGAAAAAAATTAACCTTACTAATCACTTCTTCTTATTCCAAACTTACGTTAAATTAGCAAAAGATGTGAGTAATACATAATCGCACTGAGTGTTTTTGCAAACATCATACCTCTTAATACACCGTTTCTATTATTTGCAAGAATGCTAGGTTGAACAAAAAGGTTATATTGGACATTTTCCAACTTTGTTAAAACTACGTCGGGCATTACGAAGAATTACCCTTCGATACAATTTTGCAAAATCACTCAGGAGGTGGGGGAAAAATTGTATTAAAGGAATAGTAGAACAGCTATTTTTGAGATTAGCAAACTCGCGTTAATTATAAAAATTAAAAAAACGATAAAAAAGGAAAAAAAAATGCTTAATTTACAACTTTCTGGTATCAAAAAGATCGAAGCCATTGCACAAAGTAGTCCGGAATACATCTCGCTTTCACAAGGTGCATTAAAATTAGGTGGAATACCACAAAAAATAAAAAATCATCTACAAAATATCCTAACAACAGATAAAACAGATTATTATCAAAGTGCGTGGGGAATAATGGAACTACGCAAAAAAATTTCATCAACGTTATCAAATAAATATAAAAAACATATTCCTGTTAATCAAATTATTGTATCTCATGGTTGTATCGGCGCTCTTGCAACATTTCTTTTCACAGTACTTGATAAAGATGACGAAATTATAATTCCTGAACCAACATATCCTGCATATGAAAAGTTAGCACATTTGGTAAGAGCAAAACCCGTCTTTGTTTCATGTAAAACGCTTCGTGATGCAAAAAATTTCAGTCTTAGCCAAAACATTAATGATAATCAATGGGAACTGAACTTAGAAAAAATAAAACAAGCAAAAACAACAAAAACCAAAGTAATCATTTTTTCCAATCCCTGGAATCCATTAGGACTTATTGTTCCAGAAAAAACAATCCTTGAATTAAAAAATTGGTGTGAAAAAAACAAAATTTATCTTGTCATTGATGAAGCATATAAAGATTATGCTTTTAATAAAAATTATAAATCTTATGCCACATTAGTTAGAGATTCAGAATATTTAATAACAACAGCATCATTTTCAAAAAATATGGCAATGAGCGGATGGAGAGTTGGATATATGATCACACCAGCTAAATTATGCAAAAATTTAGGAACTACACAGGATGCATTATTAAATTGTCCAAATGTTCCTGCACAATATGCAGCTATTTATGCACTTGATCATCCACAATTAACACAAAGTTTTGCAAACACTATAAAAAACAACCTTGATTTATGTGAAAAATATTTGCAATCACTTGTTAAACAAAAAATAATTAGTTATCAAAAGCCAAAAGGTGGTTTTTTCTTATTTTTAAAAATGAATCTGCATCAAATAAAAAAACAAATAAATTTCAAAAACTTTGGCATGTCTACAAATTTTAATGACGCAGAAGATTTATGTATGGATATTTTAAGTAAAGCGAAAGTTGCACTTATTCCTGGCAAATTTTTTGGAAAAAGCGGAGCAGCATATTTAAGATTATGTTATGCAAGAGATCCTGAAATCTTACAAGAAGGCTTAAGACGATTGGTAAAATATTTTTTATAAATACTTTTTAATATAACTATTCCGCTTCTTAAAAAAGCTACACAGAAAACAAATATCAAACTCCGCATTGTTTATAAAAAGTTCTTAAACGCTCTTTTGCTTGTTCAACTTCTCGATCCATTTGCGATTTTTCAGTATTCATTATATTTAAAAAAATATCAGCCTTTTCTTGATATGTTATATGTTTAGTTTCTTGAGCAGCTCTTCTGAGCAATTGTAAATATAATTTGCTTACTTCACTGTCTTGAACACATGCTGCATCTTCCAATTTTAATGTCGCACGAACTTTTTCTCGATAAAACTCAGTCCAACTTGAAGACAAATAAATTAAGTATTCAATAGTAATTATTTTATTAAAGCACATACCTATCTCAAGTCTTAGCCTTGAACATTTATAATAAATAATACTTAAAAAATCTTTCAATTGCTTAGCTGCCTCAACCTCCTGTTTTATATTCTCAGCATTAATATTTATCTCTTTTTCTGTATTAATATTTAGAACAACTTGAGTTAAATTTTCAACATTAGACAACGAAAAATTAAGAATTTTTTCTAAGGGACGATTAAATAAACATTCTTGTGAAAAATCAAATAAATTATTTAATTCATTTTTATACAATTCAATCCAATTTTTAGCCTCTAAAAATCCAGGAATCAAAAAGATGAAAAAAATTAATATTTTTATTTTTTCTAAAAAATAATTCATGCCATCCCCCAATACTCAAATAGAATTAAAATATAAATACACCCTAATTAATAGAATATCTAGCCAGAGAGTTTTTTTCCAAATAAAAACTTACAAATCTTTTGATTTTTTAATAAAAATGACTTTTAATAAAAGCTACATGGATTCATCCGCCACCAATTTCTATTATTTACAAAAATTCTATGTTTGACGAAAAAACTAGTGTAGATACTTACCCCGTCTTCGTATTTAAAAAGGCTCCACAAAACAAACGAGATGACCCTTCGATACAATTTTGCAAAAGCAAAATCACTCGGGATGATACTTTGATATACTGCGCAAAGCACCACACGCTAAATGAATAGAAGAAAAATGCTAAATCACTGGAAATAAACAAAAAAAGTATATGTAAAATCATAATAAATATAAAAAAGTAAATACAAAATTACTCAGCTAGAAACCAACAAGCTCAAAAATAAAAAAATCTTAAATTAATAATCTAAAAATATACAAAATCAACTTTTAATGTATTATTTTTGAAGATAAGCAACTTCATATAACAACAAATCTAAAATGAGAAAATAAATGTATAAAAAATGTAGACATATACATTTTATCGGAATTGGTGGCATCGGCATGAGCGGAATTGCAGAAATTTTAAAACTACAAGGTTATCAAGTTTCTGGTTGTGATGAGTGTCAAAATTCAAAAATTTTATCTCACTTAAAAGAAATTGGATGTTCGATTGATCACAAACATAATCCAAATCATATAGAAGATGCAGATGTTTTAGTATGTTCATCGGCTATTAAAAAAGATCATTCGGAAGTTACCGCAGCATTACAAAAAGGAATCCCCGTAATCCCTCGTGCAATAATGCTTGCTGAAATTATGAGAATGAAACATGCAATAGCAGTTTCAGGAACACACGGAAAAACAACAACAACATCTATTATTTCTCATATTTTAATTGAAGCGGGGCTTGATCCAACAATTATAATTGGTGGTGTTTTAAAAAATATATCTGCAAATGCAAAATTAGGTGGCAGCGATTATTTAATTGCAGAAGCAGATGAAAGCGACAGATCTTTGCTATATTTAAATCCTAGTATTGCCGTTGTAACAAATATCGATGCGGATCATCTGGATACATACAAAAATCTTAATGATATAAAACAAACTTTTAAAAACTTTCTTGCACGTTTGCCATTTTACGGTAAAGCAATTTTATGCATAGATGATAAAAATATAAGATCAATTTTGCCTTTAACTCATATCAGAACAATTAAATATGGATTTTCTTGTAAAGCAGATTTAATTGGAAAAATTATCGAACTAAAAAAAGCATCCTCTATTTTTGATGTTTATATAAATACACAAAGCACTCTTTTTAAAGAAATAAAACAAAGCATTAATAATTATACTTTGTGCAAAAAGAAACCTGAATCTATATTAAAGCTTGGAAGAATTAACCTTAATATGCCAGGAAAACATAACATTTTAAATTCCCTGGCATCTATCGCGCTCTCTTTAGAATTTGATGTTCCCTTTGAAAAAATAAAAAATGCACTTAAAAATTTTAAAGGTATCGAACGCCGATTTGAATTTAAAGGAATTTATAAAGGTTCAGATATTTTCGATGATTATGGTCATCATCCCACTGAGATTAAAAATACACTCAAAATCGCACAACAACGTGTTAAAAAAAATCTTCACATAATTTTCCAACCTCATAGATTTAGTAGAACAAAAAAGTTATGGAAAGATTTTGTTGAAACATTTGCAAAAAATAAAAAAATAAAAAATTTATATTTGGCCGAAATTTATCCGGCAAGTGAAGCTCCTATTCCAGGTATTACAAGCAAAAAATTAGGATGCGCAATAATGGCAAAAAATCCAAATATTAATGTTTTGAATTTTTCAAATTATGATGAAATAGAAAACAAAGTAAAAAAAATATTAAAACCGGGTGATCTTTTATTAACTATTGGTGCAGGAAAAGTTAATTTAATTGGAGAAAAATTAAGTGCAAAAAAATAAAATTTTAAATTTTATAAAAATATTACCATTTTTATTTATATCATTTACTTTTTTAAACTGTAAAAAAAGATTAGTCATCGTTCCCATATCAGATATTGTTAATAAAACTACAAGCAAAAAACAAAAATTAACTTATCCAATCTTTTCAAAAAACAATCCTGAAGAATTATCCCAAGTTCTTTACGGTGAACTCCTAGAAGAAGCTATCCCTGCAAAAGAAAATGATGAATGGTTAAATGTTAAATGTTTAGAGCAAGAAGTTTATCTTGCAGATTGGCGTCCACTACAAGGATATATAAAAAAAAATCATACAATAACTATACAATCTTATCCTAAATATAATCTGGTAACCAAAAAGCAATGGTCAAACGTTTATAAAAGTCCCGATAGCAATAGCATGTGCATCATGCAATTATCAATTGGAACCAAACTTTATGGAGAAAAAATTATAAATAATCAATGGTATACAATACTTTTACCAACCAACCAAATAGGTTATATTTCATTAAACGATGTTAATTTTGTATCTGAGGAAATAACAATTAAACAAGTTGATGACCTTCGTTTTAATTTAATTGAAACCGCAATTCAATTTATAGACAATCCATATCGTTGGGGCGGGCGAAGTGCTTATAAGAAAGATTACAAAAAAATATATACCGGAACCGATTGCTCTGGTTTTATAAACTTAGTTTATCGAGCTAACGGCATAGAGCTACCTAAAAATTCAAAAAGTCAATTTAACAAAAGTAACCCTGTTTTAAAAGGAAAAAAATTGAAATCTGGAGACTTAATTTTCCTCTCACCAATACCAATACAAACTTTTAATAAGATCAATCATGTAATGATGTATCTGGGTGATAATCTTATTATTGAATGCACAGGACTAAAACCATTTTGTAAAACAATAATAATCGAATCTAAAAAAAGATTGGGGAAAAAAATCGAAGATATAAAAGCTGGTGATAAATACAAAAAAAATTATATTTATTTTGGATCTTATCTCAATGATGAAAAAAAAATAAAAGAATGCATAAAAAAATTTTTTTATCCACAATAATCTTCTTTAGGCAACCATTTTTTAATATATTTGCAATCTTTATCATATTTTTTTTGTTGTAATTTAGGATTTAAAACTCTTAAATATCCAGCCGTATCAGTGCCAACTTGAGCCATATATTGCCAATTACCATTATTTAAAATTGGATCATAATCAGTTAGATTTTGTGCAAAATATTTTTCTCCCCATTTCCAATTAATTTTCATACGCAAAGTTAAAAAATTAGCAACAATCATACGACAACGATTATGCATAAAACCTGTTTGATTAATTTGCTGCATTGCCGCATCAACAATTAAAACACCAGTTTTTCCCTTCTTCCACTTGTTAAATAATGACCTAGAACCAATCCATTTAACTTTGGGCTTTTTTAAAGTTTTTTTAAAAAGCTCTGGATATGCATAATAAAGATTGTAATAAAATTCACGCCAATAAATTTGGCGAATCAATTCATGATTGTTGCCAAGTTTTTTAACAATTGCATGATAAACCTGCCGAATTGAAACACAACCAGAATTAATGTAGGCAGATAATTTGGTAGTTGCCTGCAATGCCGGAAAATCTCGTTGTTTTTTATAATCTTTAAATTTTGATATATCTTGCAATATTTTTTCACCTTGATTTAAACCCCCATTTTTATGCAAATTTTCATTTATTTTTTTCAAACTTGAAAATAACTTTTTAATACTAATTATTTTGACAGCTTTTATTTTGGATCGTTTACTTAAATAATTTTTATGATTGCTCCTTAAACTAGACTCAACTTTTTGTTTTTTAGCCTTATTAAAAAATGGCGTATAAACTTTATATGCTGTTCCTGAATTTGTTGTAATTGATAAGGCCTCATGTAACAAAAAATCTTGAAAAATCGTTAACGCTATTTTTAATGTTCCACACATTTTTTCTAACTGTTTTTCCTGTTTTATATGAAAAGGATGATAAAGTTTATTTATAAAAATTGCTTCAATCTGATTTTTTAAAATTAAAGTTTTTAAATTTGTTACAGTTTTTAAAATTATCAATTTTGATTTTTTCTTATTCAACTCATTATCCAGAATTTCTATGGACTCGAGTAGAAATTGTTTATTATTATCATTTTTAATTTTAAATAAATCTAAATTTTCCTGAATATAAACAGGAATTACAATTTTTGAATTTTTCAACGCACTAATCAAAGCTATATTATCTTGTAATCTTAAATCGTTTCTAAAAACAAAAACTGATATACCATATTTTTTCATAAATAAATCCAATTTATTATATAAATAATATTTTTTATTTTTTTACAATAGAGAACTAAATCAAACAAGAACAACATATTTATTATTTTTATTGAATATGTGACATATTTTTGAATAATCTTGAAGACGAAAACCAAGATTACTTGGGAGGGAAAAAATGAAAAGAATTAATATCTTAATTATATATTTAATTATTAAAACCATCTCAATTTCAACTATTTTATCTCAAAAAATGATTGTTTGTGTTCCTGTAACAGATCTTCGAGCACATCCTTCGTCCGCACCGTCTCAAGCTTATGGTTTAGTATTATACCCCAATAATCCCGAGCAAAGATCACAATTATTACTCAATGAAAAAGTTATAGCCTTGCAACAAAAAGATGATTGGACTCAAGTTAAGGCAATAGAACAACCTAAATCAGATGAAACACATGAAAAAATCTGTGAATATCAAACAGGATGGGTCCCCAGCTCACATCTAACACACGTAAATGAATTTCCAAAATTTAATATTGTAATAAAAGAACAATGGGCAATGGTTATAAAAACTGTAAAAAATACAATATCTTTAAATACAATTTATTTATCTATTGGAACAAAATTGGAAGTTATAAAAAAAATTTATGAAAATTTTGAAAATTTATATCATATTAAATTACCAAATAATGAAAAAGGAATAATTGAAGAAAAAAACGTTAAAGAATTAAATTTACATCCCCAAGAAGAAGAAAAATTCCGTCAAGAAATAATCACAACAGCTGGAACATTTATTAATACACCATATTCTTGGGGAGGCAGAAGTGGATATGATAACACTGCACCCTATCAAACAGGTGTAGATTGTTCAGGATTTATAAATTTAGTTTATAGAGTAAATGGAATGGACATTCCAAGAAATGCTCATGATCAATATCTTGCCTGCAGACAAATAGAAAGTTTCAATTTAAAAAAAGGAGATTTTATTTTTTTTGGAAAAAATCAAACTATTAACATGAAAAAATCTCTCAAAATCAATCATATAATGATGTGCTGGAATTCTAAATATATTATTGAAAGTTCAGGTGAGGCTCCAACTTACAAAAATAGAATAATATCAGCAGAAGAACGATTTGGAAAACCGCTACATCAATTAAAAAATGGCGATTTAATCGGTAATCAAACTATATATTTTGGTACATTGATAAACAATTTTTCACACACAAAAACAAATACCACATCAAAATCCACGCATATTTAACGCAAGCTCGGGATCAGAAATTCTATGCTGTTCGTCCTGTCTGTGTATTAAAGCTTTAACGAAGGGGACGAACATAGTAGTTGGTATTAATCAACTTTTTATTATTCAAAGCTTGCGTTAAATTAGTAAAAGATGTGGAAAATTATTGATATTTAAATAAATTACATAATTTTATTATACCCCAATTTTAAATTATGATTTATTACTCCATTTTTTAAGAATCTCAGTAAGTTTTTCCGGTGCAAGGCCATAACGTAACCATTGTGGTGGACTAACGTAAAAATCTAGATAAGTTTTAGTATTTTCTATTTCTTTTTCAATTTTATATCCTAATCGCTTTAAATCTTGTACTAAATTACTTGCATGCCATCCACCAACAACTACAAGATTATACATAGGTGCGTCAGCTTTTTCTAAATATTTTAAAGCCACCGTTTCAACAATATGATAAAAAAGATTTTTCTCCTGTTTCTCACTCGCATGCATAGTCTCCAGCATAATCTGACCAAAATTCTTATTCATGTCTTTAGCTTTTTGATATATTTGCCAAAAAGTAAGAGCTTTTGTTCCATCTATCTGTTCATCAGTTAATTTAAATTCTTCCCGTAACTTATTTTTAACTATAGCTATGTGATCATCGGAATTTTTTTTCTTTTCCTCAAAAATATCTCTAATCGCTCCTGTGGAAGTCTTTAAATAATCTTGTAACAAATTATTAATTCCATTAAAAAATTTTTCAAAGGTCATTTTTTTACTTTGTTCTATACGTAATTTATCATTTTCACCTAAAGGAACTTCAATATTCTTAATTTGCTGATTTTGAAAATAAACAGCTAAACTTTCAAAAATCTGATTTATTCCTCTAAATTCTAAATTATGAATATCGACGTTTTTTCTTTGTTCTTCTTTTAAATTTTTCGATAACATTAAATTCATACCGGCAAACAGATTAATAACCGCAGCACGTGGATTTGGTTTTTCTATTTTTTCATAAATAAAAAGTGCGATTCTGTCTTCATCTTCGTCAGAAATAACCTCTGTTGGCAAACAAAAAGTTTCTACCTGTACACCTACATTTTTATCCTTAGCCATATTTATAATTCTAGCTAAGATACGAAAATATTGTGACTTTCCTTTTAAAGGATCAGCCCAATGATGATCTGATAAAATTAAAACTCGACGTTGTAAACTATTATAATTTTTAGACATCAAAACGGCTTTGTAAATACTGGTAAAGATTGGTAAAAAACTTATCGCTAAAAAAAATAAAACTTTAAATGTTAGTTTTTTATAAAACTTCACTCTATTTTACCTTTCCCAAAAAAACTATTTTAGTTTGTTTTAATAACATAAATTAATTAACACAAGCTCGATCAACTATTAAGTTCAAAAATAGCCATTCCCTACGATGAAATTTTACTGCACCGCTCATCCCGAATTTTTGCTTTTGCAAAATCGTATCGAGGGGACAACCGCCTGTCCGACATAGCCTAGCAAACTCGAAATTATTCACCAAAATTTTATAATCAAAAACATAGTTCTTGCAAACAATAAAACAACGGCAGAAAAATCTATCAAGTAATAGGGTATTTTGAAAGATAACTACACCCTAGTTATAATATTGCTATAATTATGACGGCCTCAAGCAAAGAGAGCAAATTTTAAAGATATGCAATTTTTTCATTGCAAAACAATTATTTAGTTCGTGTTAATTATATTACCTGGCAAAAGGCAAAATAATCACCCTATGCTCCCAAACTTTGTCCACCCCATTGCTCACCAAGGCTATGGAAGACTAGATGTTAGATAAAAAAACTAGGTTGAAAGAAAAGAACTACTAATCATAATCAATTATGTCAATTTACATGAGTTCATCTTTACCTCTGGTTTGTCTAGTCCAGATGCAATAAAATATTGTTTATCAATTATTTTATTGCATATCAAAATCACATTAAAAATAGCAAGAACTTGATTTAACAAGTTCTTGCTATTTTTATTTATATAAGAAATTTATTTATAATTGATCTTACCCATTTATTATTAACATTAGCCAACCAAGAATCTTTGCTAATGTTTAATGAAAAATAATCACCAAAACTACCAACCAAAAATAAGAAAACTATTGGAAGTACAAATATTATCGCAAAAAATAAAGCCATAGCTTTCAAAATAATAAACATAAAAATTATCCTTTCTTAAAAACCTAAGAAAAGTTAAGCAGTGAAAACCCCCTCGAATTGAAATTTTGCTCCCTATGCTTGCTACTTCGTCCCTTATTTTTTATAAACAAACATACATAATTATTTTTTTGCTCATTTTTCACTTCAAAGACGTTATTTCTTACAGAAATTACACAATACTTACCAGGTTTATCACAGAAAAATAATCCTTCATAATCATTTGATAAATCAATAATTTCCCATCCACAACGTTCCAGATTGGTCTTATAATAGTGTAACAATTGCTTTAGAGGAATTTGACCATAATAACAAAGAAATTCGGAATTATTATAAATATCAGAATTATTTGGTAATGCAACAAATTTATATCCTACAGGAATAGGAATATCAATATGTTTTGCTTCTTTTAAAATATCAGTTTGATTTGAAACATGACTATTTGATCTTATATTAACATTATTTGTTTTTTTTTTCGTGCATGAAAAAAATACACTAATAAATAATAAAGAGATAACAAGGCGGCCAAATGGCCGCCAAAATAAGTCTTCTTCAGATTCAGAAATATTTGTACTCATAAAATCCTTTGCTTCCAACTTCACCAAGGAGGCTATGTCGAAAAAAGAAAGTCACGAATCATAATATAAATTAAAAATATAAAATTATTTTTCTACTGCTTCTTTATCCTTTTGTTCTACCTTATTCTCACTCAAACCTCCTTGAGCTGTCAACTTTTGTTCTTTAGTTAAAATTTTTTCTTTAATTCTAGCGGCTTTTCCAATTCTATCACGTACATAATAAAGTTTGGCTCTACGAACATCTCCCTTTTTTATAATTTTAATTCCATCAATACTTGGAGAAAAATATGGATAAATTCTTTCAATTCCAATACTATCGGCACCAATTTTACGAACAGTAAAGGTTGAAGAAATTCCGTTGTTATGAATAGCGATTACATCACCTTTAAATTTTTGAATTCTTTGTTTATCACCTTCTTTTACTATTTGATCTATTTCAACTGTATCACCAATTCCAAACTCCGGAAGACTCCTATCTTTTACTCCTAAATTAGCAATAGTCTCTTTAGTCAGAAAATCCGCTTTCATTTTTTATATTCCTTAAAAATTCATTCTTTAAAAATTTAAAAAACCTCAAAATATTATTATTTAAAGTTAATATAACCTCAATTTCTCTATTTATCAACCAGCTCACCATTAAGTCCAAGCCATCTATCCAAAATAATCGCAGCCGCAGAACGAACAGATAAATGATTGTACTCAGACATACCTTTTATAGGCAACAACAAATAATCACATCTTGCGATAATAGATTCACTTAATCCCTGTCCTGTTCCTAAAACAATTAAAACCGGCCTTTTCCGCTTAAAAATTTTACCTTGGCTAAAATAATCAATAATTTTTGTTTCCTCATTAATATATTGTTCATAATCTTTTGCTGAGGTTGCAATAACTAAAGGTTCTTTTTTCTCTTTATTTCGAATTTGATTTAAAACATCATCAAAATCCATTGCCGACCTTACTTTGGAAACAGCTTGAAATCTAGTTTTGTTATATTTTTTGCCCACATTGGAAAGCCAAAAATCCAAAAAAGTATCCAATATTTTTTTCTGATCTTGCAACTTAGTAACAACAAAATAATTTTCTATACCATATGTTGCAGATGATCTTGCTATATCATGAATATCTAAAGAAGCAATAGAAGTATTTCCCTGCATTCCATTTTTTACAATTACCTGAGTGTGCATTAATGCAACATAATGATTAGGTATAAATTTTTTAGCGACTTTTATTTCCTCAACGGATGGGAAATTTTTAGTAAACCAATCAAATCTATTTTCTATTGTTTTTTTAGCTGCCTGAATTTTTCTCCATTTATCAATTTGAGCATGATTTCCAGAAAGAACAATTTCTGGAATTTTTAAATTTTTCCATTCCACAGGCAATCCATACTCTGGATAATCTAAAAAAACCGAACTGAAAGATTCCTGCCGCACCGACTCTTTTTTTCCAACTACATCTGGAAGATATCTCAATAATCCTTCCAAAAAAACTTGTGCAGGAATATCTCCCCCCATTAAAACATAATCCCCTATAGATATTATTAAATCTGCATAATATTGTTCTACTCGGTGATCCATTCCTTCATATCTTGGGCATATTAAAATTAAATGAGTATTTTTACTTGTACATTCATTTTTTCTTATCTGCTCATTATTTGAATCTATTGTTTTAGAAAATAATCTAATAGCAAGTTTTTTTAAAACTCGCTGATCAAGTTTTTTCCCTTGGGGGGAGAAAAAAACCTTATAACCTTTTCCCCACTGATTTTCACATTTTTCTATTGCATGCTGTACAACTGCAGGTTTTAAAATCATACCAGAACCTGGTCCACAAGTTGGTTCATCAATCCGTTGTTTTACATTAACTATGTCAGAGAAACGAACAATATTGAATTCAATCAAGCCTTTTTCAATTGCACGCGCAACTAAACTAATTTTAAAAAAAGCATCAAAAATTTCAGGAAAAATAGTAATAATAGAAATTTTCATAACTTTAAATATAAAAAACATGCCCGTTAAAAAACGGGCATATTATAAAATTTATAATAAACCTTCAACCATTTATTCTAAGATTTCTAAAACAGCACGTTTACGTTCTTTACTTGCGGCTGCATGTACAAGTGTACGTATAGCTCTTGCAGTCTTACCTTCTTTTCCTATAACTTTACCTAAATCTTCTGGAGCAACACGCAATTCAATAATAGTTGCTTGCTCCCCACTAACCTCAGAAACTGATACACTTTCAGGTCTATCAACCAACTTTTTAACTATATATTCTACTAATTCCTTTAGCATTATATTTCTCTCCCAAAGCGAAAGAATAAACAACTAGAAAACACACACTTTGACTTAAAATTCAAAAATTCGTTTTATCCTTTATATACATCCTAATAAGTTTTTTTATTGTATCCGAACAAGTAGCCCCTTTTGATATCCATTGATCAATTTTATCTTTTTTGAGCTCAATAGCCTGATGTTTTATAGGATCATAAGTACCCAGCTTTTCTAAAAAAGCACCATCTCGTTTTTTTCTCGAATCAACAGCAACCACACGCCAATAGGGTCGATTTTTCCTACCAATGCGGCTGAAACGAATTTTAACTGCCATATCGAACATTTCCTTTCTAATAATTCAGATATCCACGTTAATCTTAACCGTTAATTACAATATACCACTGATAAGTAAACAAATCAAAAACTAAAATTTTATCTAAAAAAATTTTCTAAATTGACCTTTATTTTTTGCCATTTTAACAAATCGCTTACTTTGTTCAAACTTTTGTAATAATTGATTTACATCTTGAACTTGTACCCCTGCGCCTTTAGCAATTCTTTGTTTCCTTGAGCCATTTAAAATTTCAGGCATAATCTGCTCTTTTTTATTCATCGATGAAATAATTGCTCGAAATTTTTTCATTTCATCCTTACTTTTTTCAACTAAATCATCTGAAACCCCTCCCATGCCTGGTAAATATTTCATGATTTTTTGAAAAGATCCCATGCTATTAATCATATCCATCTGTTTTGCAAAATCTTTTAATGTAAAACCTCCAGACATCATTTTTTTTGCAATTACTTCCTGTTCCTTTGTATCAATATTTTCTTCAGCTTTTTCTATTAAGGATAAAATGTCCCCCATGCCTAAAATTCTCGTGGTCATTCTATCAGGAACAAAACTTTCTAAATCATCAATCTTTTCGCCTGAACCAACAAATGAAATTGATTTTTTTAAGCAATACTTAAAAGCAAAAGCAGCTCCACCTCTAGCATCTGAATCCATTTTGCTTAAGATCGCAGTATGAAAACCAACAGCTTGATCAAATGCACGAGCAACATTTAAAGATTCCTGCCCCGTCATTGCATCTAATATCAAAACTTTATACTTCGGCGATATTTTTAAATCTATATCAACTAGTTCTTTTATCATTTCATTATCTATATGCAATCTCCCAGCTGTATCAAGAAACAATAATTCATAACTATTTTTCTTAAAAAAATTATAAATTTCTGCAGCTGCATCAATAGGATTTTTATATTGTGCTTGATAAAAATCTACACCAACTTGCTGTGCCAAAACTTGTAATTGTTCAACAGCAGCAGGACGATAAAAATCTACAGATGCTAATAAAATACGTCTTTTTTTCCCTTTTTTTTGAGCTTGCTTTGAAATAAAATTCGCAATTTTGGCAATTGTTGTAGTTTTACCTGAACCTTGTAATCCCATAACCATAATTACAGATGGTATTTGAAAAGTATTTAAAACTAATGAATTTTTTCCTCCAAGAAATTCTAGCAATTTATCATGAACGATTTTAATAAAAGTCTGTCCCGCATTTAACTTCTGATGAATTTTTTCACCAACAACATTTTTTTGCACTTCTTTTAAAAAATCATCGGCAACATTTAATGGAACATCAGCATCTAATAAAGCTTCTTTTACCTGTTGCATCGCGTCATTTACATTTTGTTCTGTCAATTTACCTTTATCATTAACCCAACTTAAAATACCCGAAAATTTTTGTGACAAAAAATTAAACATTATTATCTCACATATAAAAAACTAGTATTCGAAAAAAAAGAACTTTTACGATGGTGCCGGGAGGCGGAATCGAACCGCCGACACAAAGATTTTCAGTCTTTTGCTCTACCCCTGAGCTATCCCGGCATTTGAAAAAATTTAAATATTAACCATTTAATTTAAATAATAAATTTTATACCCAAAAATTATTAAACCGTCAAAACTTATGGATTGTATCGTACAATTTGATAACTATTATGTCAACTGTTCCAATAATTGTAAATTCCCTAATATTACGCAACTTAGATATTTATTATAAAAAACAAAAATAACACCACCTTTTACAAATTTTTATTCTCTTTTAATTTTGATTTTACAAAATAAAACTTATACCATATTCTTTGTTTAATAATACTCTTTTTAAAACTGCTTTTTTTTTACAGTTTTTACATTTGAAATTTTAAAAATTATCTTAAATTACTATAATGTAAATTATTATAATCGATAATATTTCAGAATAATCTTAGGATAAAAATGAGTAATCATTTATCAAAAAAAATCGAAAAAATAAAAGACAAGCTTACAAGAAGTTTAAATGAAGCAACAAATATCAAAATATTAGAAAATATTAGAATCAATTTTTTAGGCAAAAAAGGATTAATTACCACCTTAATGTCCGAACTCAAAAATCTATCAATTGAAGATAAAAAGAAATTTGGTCCACTTATAAATAAATTAAAATCAAAAGTAGAAGAACAAATAAAAAAAACTAAAGAGAACTTGATAAAAAAACAAACCAAAGCAAAAATTTCAAAAAAAGAAAATTTTGATGTTACAGCTTATAAAACAAATCAACTAAATGGACACCTGCATATCTTATCTCAATTTACACAAGAAGTTGAAGATATTTTTATCTCAATGGGTTTTGAAATTTTTGAAGGTCCACAAGTAGAAACAGATTTTTATAATTTTACTGCACTTAATATTCCACAAGATCATCCTGCACGCGACATGTATGATACATTTTGGCTAAATAAAAAAAATATGCTAATGCGCACACATACCTCACCAGCACAAATTCATGCAATGCAAAATACAAAACCGCCTATTGCAGGAATTGTTACTGGAACAACCTTCAGGCATGAAGCTGTTGATGCATCCCATGATATCCAATTCATGCAATGCGAAGGAATTTATATCGATAAAAATGTAACTCTTGCAAATCTTTTTGCTGTAACTAAAAAATTTTTAGAAAAACTTTTTAATAAAAAAGATTTAGATATTAGAATAAGGCCAGGTTATTTTCCTTTTGTTGAACCTGGAGTTGAAATTGATATGAAATGTCCCTTTTGTAAAAATGGATGTTCCATTTGCAAAAAAACTACATGGATAGAAGTTTTTCCTGGTGGCTTAATTCATCCAAATGTGCTAAAGTTTGGCAAGATAGACCCAGAAAAATATTCCGGCTTTGCTTTTGGCTTTGGACTTACAAGACTTGTAATGCTCAAACATAACATTAATGACGTACGCTTATTACATAGTGGAAAAATAAAATTTTTAGAACAATTTTAAGTTCTCTAACAAAAAAGGAGAATATCTAATGAATGGAATAAAAGCAATTATTCCTGCTGCAGGATTTGGTACGCGTTTTCTACCTGCCTCAAAAGCAGTTCCTAAAGAACTCCTTCCAATATTAGATAAACCATCAATTCAATATATAATAGAAGAAGGCCTTGCATCAGGTATAAAAGATTTTATTGTAGTTACAGGCAAAAATAAAAAACCAATAGAAGATTATTTTGATCTTTATCCTGAACTTGAAACCATATTAACTGCAAGCAAAAAAGATCATCTTTTAGATAGTGTTTCAAAAATCATAAAAACTGCCAATTTTTTATATGTAAAACAATTCGAACAATTAGGGCTCGGACATGCTATCTGGACTGCTCGTACAGCTTTTAGCCATGAACATGTTGCTATATTTTTACCAGACGATATTTTTACAGGTGCAATACCTGGAATGGCACAATTAATTAAAGTTGCTAATCAAGAAAAATGTAATGTTATTGCTGTTCAAGAAGTTGCTAAACAAGAAGTGTCAAGATATGGCATAATTTCAGTAAGACGTCAATTTTCTCCTAATTTATTTCAAGTAAAAGATCTTGTTGAAAAACCTGCCCCAAATAAAGCACCATCTAATTTAGCTATTGTAGGGCGATATGTTTTATCTTCAAATATATTCGCATCACTTGAAAATTTAAAATTTGGAAGTGGTGGAGAAATACAATTAACAGATGGTATTCAAAATTTACTCCTTTCAGGAGAAAAAGTTTTTGCATACAAAATACAAGGACAACGATATGATGCAGGAACAACATTTGGATGGTTAAAAACAAACCTTGATTTTGCATTAAAACATCCAAAATATTCTGAAGAAATTATGAAATATTTAGCAAAATTAGAAAAAGATATATTATTTATGCAAGGAAAAGCTGAAGCACTAAAAAATAAACATAAAACAATTTAATATTCATAATAATTTCTTTTTTACTTTCAAATGGAACTTATGAAATTAAAAAAAACGTTATTATTATTATTATTATTCATTAATCCATCTTTATTAAATTGCGTTAATGATGATTACATTAGTTTTTTAAATATTGGATTACTCAAAGAATTTAACAGAAACTTTTTAATGAATTTTAATGGTGAATATGATAAATATGGCAATTCAAAAACAAATTATTTTCATTATGAAACAGGCTTTATTTACAACATTGTTCCTAAACACATATCAACTAACATTCATCACAGAATCATAAAATATAAAAATCCAAATTCTAATTATATCCAACAACGTATATATTTTGATCTAACGTTTTCAGGTACATTAGAAAAGTTATTAATAAGTAACAAGTTAGGTTTTGAACACAGAGATGCTCAACAAGCACCACATATATTTTTTTTAAAAAATCAATTAAAACTTTGTTATGAGCTAGAATCTTCAAAAGATTCGTGTATCAAGCCATATATAGCAGATACAATTTATTATGATGTAAATAAACGTTTTACACATATGAATCGATTGTATCTTGGATTTCTTTCCAAACATAACAAAAATCTTTTTGTAGATTTTTATTATTATTTAGAAAGTTATTGGAAGAGATTCAATATTAATTTAAAATATACACACAATTTTGGCATTCAAATTACCTTTTATATTCCAGAAATAAAAGATAAAAGAATATCTAAAATCAGACAATTACCCTATTCTAAAAGATAATAATACGATTCATTTTTTTATAAAAAGTTTGTAAACTAAGTTAAATTATGAAAATTAAATTTATTTAAAAATTTAAAAATTAATATTTAAATATGAAAAAAATATTTTTCGCACTTTTAATATTGGTATTAAATTGTAACTTATCACATGCCCAACAAAAAAAAGAAAAAATAAAATTTTGTGAAAATGAATTGATAAAAACATTAAAACAAGCAGAAAAAATTTATACAACAAAATCTAATAATAAAAATAATGATATTAAAAAAAAATTAGACATATTAAAAAAATTACATTTTTTTGAAAATAAGCTATCCAAAAATTTTACAACCAACAAAACTTTAAAAACCGAGAAATTAAATCTTATCTTCAAAAAACTACAATTAACCAAAGAAATAATACGGCATCTTGAAGCTCATCTTAAAATAAAACACAACTGGCAAGAAACCGATCATTTTTGCAATATTTTAAAACCTTTAATTGTTTCATCAAGCTTATTAATAACAACAATACTTTGTTTAAAAATAGCAAAATCTTTTGGCATAATATCAAAGAATAACTTTTTAACTTCTTATAAATTTTCAACTCTAGTAAGTTCATTAGTTTGCAGCTTATGGATTTTTAAAAAATACAAAATTGATTAAAATTTATTCATGCAAATTTATACTAATTATAAAAAAATTTTTTCAGCAAATAAGCTTTTAATTTGCGCAATTTTTTCAAAACTGGTTTACCACCAATCAATATCAATCCTGTACTAATAAAAAGAACTCCTTGTAAGAACGGTAAAAATAATCCCGCAATACCAAGAATTATTAAAATTAAGCCTAAAAGAATTCGAAATACATTGTTAATAGAATTTATTTTCATTTACTCCCTTGTTTTAAAAAATATTCACTCAGATTAAGTAAATAATAAGTTTATAAACTTGTCGTTAGTAACAATAAGTTTACAATTATTAACTCGAACAAGGAATTAATTATTATAATTTATCCCGAAATCGCATTTGCTAATTAAACAGCTTTTTGATAAAAATAAACGATAATAAAACCATTGGGATGTCGTCTAGTGGCAGGACACTGGATTCTGGCTCCAGTAACAGAGGTTCGAATCCTCTCATCCCAGCCATATTTATTTTATAATGATTTTTAATATATTACACATATCACAAAAACCAATAAATTTTATATTTTTTTAAATACAAACATACTTAATAAAAATTCCACCCCCACTTAAAACAATCACAATAACTAAAAAAGATCCTATCCCAATAAACAACTTCTTTTTAATATTTGCATTTTCAAAATCAAAATCACAATGTCTTTGACAATTAATTATCTTAAATCTTATATTTTGACCTAATTCTCTGGATTTTAATAAAAAAGAATCAAAAATCTTTTTTAAGCAATAATCAACATTCTCATCTTCTCCCATCCAAGCTTCAGCGGTTTTATTTGAAGATTCAAGATCACCAACCTTATTATTTGATTTAAGATTAAAAGAAAAAAAAATAAGAAAAAATATAATAATATTTAAATAACGTCTACCTAAAAAAAATCGTTTCATTAAACTTTACTTCTGTTCGGCAAAAATTGCTGCACCATACAAACCCAAATTATAATCCTTTATTATAAAAACAGAAGTTTTTTTTAAAAATAATTTGAATTTAGAAGAATTAATAAATTCAGCTAAAAATTTTGAAGATTTAAAAATATCTATATTTTCTGCTGCAATTTTACCAGCAATATAAACTCCCCCAGAAGCTAAAAAGTTTAGTGCCAAATTTTTGGCATATCTAGCATGCAACTTAGAAAATAAAGCAAAGGTTCGTTTGCTAGTCAAATCTTTTTTTCTAAATTTGGAAATCAAGATAGGATCATAATTATTTTTTTTTATATCTAATAAATATTTTGTTGTTTTTTGATTTTTAGCTAGAAATTTATAAATATTTGAAATCCCACTACCTGAAAGAAAATCTTCCCATTCAATATTTTTAACTTTTTTTATTTTTTTAACAAAATTAATTAGATTTAATTCTTCTTCGTTTCTAGAGGCAAAATCACTATGACCTGCCTCCGATGGATATGCAAAATATTTTTTATAACAATTGTTGTAAAATAAAACACCTTGTCCCAAACCTGTACCAGCACCAACAACAACTTTTGTTTCCTCATTTAAATTTTCACCTTTATTAATCTGAACAAAATCATTTTTATCTAAATTTAATAATCCGTATGCAGCAGCTTGATAATCATTGAGTAAAAAAACTTTTTTCAAATTTGTTTTTTCTAAAATTTCTTTTGAATTAAGTGTAATATTAACATTTGTTAATTTTAAAATTTCTTGATTTTGCGATATTTTGCCTGCTGCAGCAAAACTGCCCACGGTAATATGTAATTTGTATTTATTTCTTAATTGTTTAAGAACCTCATTTATCACTTTGACAAAATCTTTTATTTTACTGCTCTGTAAAACAACGTATAAAAATAATTGTTTGCTTTTACTATCTAAATCAATTACAGCAAATCTTGTTTTTGTTCCTCCAATATCGGCAACTAAAATTAATTTTTTTTTATTATTCAATTTTTTTATCGGAACATTTACTTCAAATTGAATCATTTAAGATTTCCTTTATTTACCAGCCATCCGCTTGAATAAAATTATTAAAAATCAACAAGTTGTTTATATATTTTTATGCATTTTTGTGCAGTACAATCCCAAGTTAATTTATTAATTTCTTTTCGCCCTTTTTCAACCATACTTTTATATAAATCTGGTGAGTTTATTAATTTTAAAATTTGATTTGCAATCTGTTCTGTATTAGAAAAATTAATTTTAAGACAATTATTTATAACCTCACAAACACCCGCATTTTTTGAAATAATAACAGGCGTATTGTTTTTTATCGATTCTAAAGGAGCAAGTCCAAATGGTTCACAAACTGAAGGCATTACATAAATATCCGAAATTTTATAAGCTAAATCAACCAAGTCACCCTTTAAAAAACCTGCAAAAAAAACTTTTTTGCTTATTCCAAGATTATGAACTTCTTTTTGTAATTTAGATTTCATATCTCCATCGCCTGCAATAATAAATTCAACATCTTTGCGATGTTGCAAAACTTTCAATGCTGCTTTTATAAAATATTCAGGCCCTTTTTGTGCCGTCAACCTTCCTAAAAATAAGATCTTCTTATTTCTGCTCGCTTTTATTTTTTCTAAACTTCGCTTTTTTATTTCATTTTCAATTTTTAATTTATTTTTTCCATTTGTTATTGAGATTGCATTATGCATTATTTCAATTTTATTTGGATCAATTTTGTAATACCTTATAATTCTTTTTTTTGTGTAATTACTGACAGCAAAAACTTTATCAGCCAATTGCATTCCATTTTTTTCAATATCATAAATTTTTTGTTTTTTATTTTTATAACCTTGACGATCAACTTCGGTTGAATGAACATGAACTACTAAAGGTTTTCCTGTGATTTTTTTTAATTTTATTGCAGATTTAAAAGTCATCCAGTCATGCGCGTGAATCAAATCGAATTTTTCTTTTTCAACCAATTTTTGACAAGATTTTGCGTAATAATTAATCCTATTAAATAAGTTTGTATAAAGATTTTTATAAACATTTTCGTTTTTCTTATCATTTTTTAAGCTTTTAGCGTGAATCAATTTACATTTTTTCAAAATATTTTTCTGCTTATTTGGCAAAACTAAAATAACTTTTATTTGATTTTCAATCAAACCACCAACCACTCCGTAACACGCAACTCCAAGACCACCCCAATTATTTGGAGGAAACTCCCAACCTAATTTTAAAACAGTAATAGCCATACTATTACCTCTAATCCATATTATTTTTCATTTTCGGGGGATTGCACATTTTGCAAATTCCTAATTCATCTAATTTTTCTAAATATTTATTAACTGCAATAACATATGCAGCATGACTCCATGTCAATGGTGCAACAGACAAAGGTTTTCCTGTGTATGGATTTAACTGTTCGGATAAAACACCTGTACTTAATTTATATTTATTTACCCAATCAAAAAGCTCTATTGCCCTTTTTAAATCTTCTTGATTTTTTGATGTTATTACATAATATTCTGCCAACCATAAGGTTGTAATAAACCACGGATTTCCCGGCCCTTTTTCATCTACACGATAATAATTATCGTTTTCATAACGAACATAACCGCCAACAGAATCATGACTTAATAATTTTTTCTTAAATGTCTGAATACTAAATTCAACTTTTTTATCTAAAGGATCTAAAATTTCATATTCAAAAATTCCATATACACTACTAGAATCAATTGTAATATCTTTTTTTAATTCATCTTTTTCGTAAAAAAGTCCTTTTATAAAACCACCATTTTTTTCATCGTACAAATACTTTAAAATATTTTCTTTGATTTTTTGAGCCATATTGAAATATTTATCCACTTCTTGCGCTTGACCAAATTCTTTTTCGAATTTAGCGGCAGCATTTAAGCCAGCATAAACTGTTGCACATGTAAAGGTATGAATTCCTAATTTTTCTTCCCACAAATCATAGCTTTCTTTTGGTAAACCAACTTCAGGTTCTATAAATTCATACATAAATTTTGCAGCTTTTCTAATAAAACAATCCATTATAGATTTGATATATTCATCATTTTTATTTTGTAAATAATGCTTCCACATAGCATCTAAAACTAAAGCAATTTGATCTTCTTGAATTGGTAATTGTAAATGATTTTCATGTAACCAAGAATGCCAAGAACTTCCCAAAGATCCATCTGGATTATATTTATGAAAAAGATATCCTTGTTCAGTTATAACCTTACAACAAAATTCAAAAAATTTTTCCGTTAAATCATTATAACCCGCACGATCCAAAGAACGTGCAATTAATGCACCGTCTCTTGGCCACATATACGCATAAGTATCTCTTTTTAAAAATAAAGTCCCTGAATCACTTGAAGCGATAAATGCACCATGTTTATCTACATGCGTATTTACAATTAATAATGAACGTTTAAACAATTGAACCAAATCATCATTCAAATTAAAAAAATCAAATTTAATTTTATTTACCCATTTTTCCCAATGTTTCTCTGTTTGATCAATAAGTTTTTGCGGGCCTACATCAAAAATATAATCGTTTAATCTCGATACGGTTCCATTTTTTTCGCCCACACAAATCCAATAATAAATAGTTTGCTCACCTTCTGGTTCTAATTCAAAATTAAAAGATATAATAGAATCAACAGAGCCATGTTCTATTGGATTATGACATAGCTTTCCATCTTGCGCATCAAGAGCGGTGCTTTGAAATCCTCGATCTTGAAAAATTCCTGTTGAATATTCTGTAAAACTTCGTCTTTCATGATTACACATAAGTCCATTAATCAAAAAATAACGTTTTCCTTTATAAAAAATTATGGATTCAGATTTGGGATTATAATAAACCGTATTTGCAAAATCATCTCCCATAATTTGAAATACTTGATGACAAAAAACTTTGACTTCTTTTTTCTTTGAAGAATTATTTTTTACAACAATTTTTCTTAAATAAATATCCTCTTTGTAATGAACGCAATCATTGATTTGAATTTCTAATTCTAATTTATTATTTACAGCCTTAATATCACTGACTAATGTTTCTTTTTTATATCTTAATGTTTTATCCCATGCATCCGAATCCAACCAAAACAATTTTTCATCTGTCTCTGTCCAAACCCCAAATTTATGTTTTAAGCCATTAACATGATTTTCCTGCCCAACATAAGGATAATAAACATCTCTTAAAAAAGTATTTTCATCTAAACAAACAAGAAGACCTCCATTGCCCAAATTAAAATATCTGGTCATAATTTTTCCTGTAAATTAAGAAAATCGAACCTTGCCAAAAACAAATTCAAAGAATTATTTTACATTTTTCAATCATTGACCAAGATAATAAAAATAAAGATAGAAAAACTAGTAAAATTGCAAAAATAATTTTTAATTTATTTTTATTTGACGTTGAAAAATAATAAACAGAAGTAATAAATACCAAAATCGAATATAATTTTAATATAAAACAAAAACTAAAAAACGGTTGCAAAAAATAAATACACATCGCAAGCATAATAAAGCCAAAAATCTTTTTAATCTCAATCATCCAAAACCCTGCTCTTGGCAAAAAATTAATTACTGTTGAAAAAGTTCCAATTAAAATCAATAATACACCCATACCTAAAGCAAAAAACCACAACGACAAAAAACCCAAAATAGGATTTGCAGTCTTAGTAACTAAACCCAAAACAAAAACTAAGGCAGGGGTAAGACATGGTGATACAACAGTTCCAGAAATCATCCCAAAAATAAAAGAATAAAATATGGAACCTCCAACTTTTAAATCTAAACGTTTTATAAAAATCTTTGGTATTTTGATCTCATAAAAACCAAACATAGAAAAAGCCAAATACAACAAAAATAAAATTACTATTAATATTATCCATAGATTATTCAACCATTGCCCAAAAAGTATCGCTGATTTAGCAGCTATATAACCCAATGTTGCATAAACAAGAGACATGCCTAAAACGTAAGAACATGATAATAAAAAATTTTTAATAAAACTTTTATATTGTTGTGTCTGTAAAACGCCCAAAATTATTGGAACCATTGGATAAATACATGGAGTTAGACTTGCCAGCAACCCTGTACCAAAAGAAACTAATAAAAAATATAAATCAGAAAATTTCATTTTAATCTCCCCCCTTTTGGATTTATAAAAAAAATTTCCTAATTAAAGCTAATAAAAACTACTTTTTATCTCAAGAATTTAAAAAGATTGAATATTAAGCACATGAATTTATAAATTTTTCTAGTACTTTGATTATGTCTCTTTCAACAATAATTTAATACAAAACTACGAATAAAATAAAAACGGGAAAATGAAAAAATGAAAAAAAACTTAACTGTTATTATAATAATAATTTCACTGATCATCATAATAATCATTTATTTTTTTTGTAGGGAAAATATAATGAATAAAATAACAATTCCAAAAATAATCACTATAACAAGCGACGCATTCGAAGATGGTGAAATGATACCAAAAAAATATACTTGCGAAGGTAAAAATATATCTCCTCAATTATCATGGAATAACATCCCTGAAAAAACTCGAAGTTTAGTAATTACATGTCTAGATCCCGATGCACCAACAGAAAATCCATTTGTACATTGGATAATTTATAATATTCCAGTAACACGAAAAACTTTGCCCGAAAATATACCAAATAACAGAGAAATACTATTAGAAAAAGGAATCAAGCAAGGAACTAATGATTTTAATCAAATTGGATACAAAGGTCCATGCCCTCCAGTTGGAAAAATTCATCGATATGTTTTTACAATTTATGCATTAAACAACCCAATTGAGCTTGACGCGGGGGAACGTATAGCTGCACTTTTTAAAGCCATGTCTAACCATGTCCTCGCTCAAGGCCAAATTGAAGGACGATTTTCCAGAAAAAAATTTATAAAATAATTATTTAACTCAAGTTGTGACCTATAAAATTTGAAAAAAATATATCTCCATAGCAAACTCCTAAAATAATGACAAAACAAAAAAATAAAGGAGAAGCCATGGAGACAGAAATTATTATAACATATTGTATTTGTGATGATATGCTAAAAAAATTAAAAATAAAAGAAGATCCTCAAGTTAAAATGACTAACGCTGAAATAATAACAACAGCA
>WJIY01000038.1 GCA_014730005.1 Candidatus Babelota bacterium
AATAGAGTCTGTTGGTAATTTGTTAAAAAATAAGTGCCAAATTGAACATACTAGACACCAAAGCTTTTCTGAATTATTTACAAATTTAATTGCTGGAATTGCTGCATATAATTTTAGAAAATCTAAACCCTCTATTTTTACCGTTAAAAACAATATGAAATTGCTATTTGATTAACCCGAGCTCGCGTTATATAATAGGTTTTTTATAAAGATGTACAATTTTTATAAAGATAAATGCGGCTTTTTTCGGGGATTAAAATTTTTACGGTTTTTCAATGGATGCTAAAGTTATATTTAACTCTTGAGCTTTTCTGATAAATTCATCTTTATCAGTTATAAATGTTTTATTTGATAACCAAGCGATTGCTTTTATCTGTCCCTTTTTAAAATTTTTTAATGAATTAGGACCTAATGTTGGTAAATCATATTTTTTATTTTGATTTTTATGTGCTGCTTTGCATATAACAATATGATCCGTTGCAAGTTCTATTCCTCGTTTAATACACTCATCTGTTCCTTCGATTGCTTCTACAGCAACAACCATTTTATCTTTTATTACAACTGTTTGACCAATATTGCAATGTGATATTTCTATTGCTTTTTGAATACCGAAATCAATTTCATTTTTTAGTTTTTCGTTTATTTTTCCTGTTAAAATGCCTGGTTTTACGAAAAGAGATTGTAATATTTCATTTTGATTTATAACTTCAATATTAAATTTTTTTAAATAATTTATAAGAACATCTAAAATAGAATTGTCACATTTGCAAGTTGTTTGCGCAAGTAATTTTATGGCTAACCAATCTAATTTAATTCGTTTTAATAAATTTCTTTTATCTACTTTTCCAATAAATAAAACTTGCTTAGTCTGTTTTTCTAATAAAAGTTTTTTAATATTGCTGGCTTTATAAAATTTTTGTGAATATACCCTGGCATTATTTTTTATAATATTTTTAATTTGTTTTAAATTATTTTCAGGAAATAAACAGATTACAAAAAAATTTTTATTTTGTTCAAGTAGGCTTTTGCATGCTTGAAGCGGCAGAGTGCCTGTTCCCGCAATTATAGAGATCATAAGAGTTTTCCTCAACTAATTGTTCTAATTTTAAAGCTATTTTTAAAGCAGTAATATCGGATTTTGAATTTGTCATTTTTTTGCCAGAATTTATTGCATGAATAAAATTTTCAATTTCCAGTTTTAATGGATTATCTTTATAAACAAAAAGTCGTTCGATTATTCCTTCTTGCTTATATTTTAATTGTTTATTTCCAATTTTCACACTGGCACTTGTATGGCGATGAATTGATATATCTTGGGTTGTAAAATCTAATTTGATAAAGGAGTTTTTTTGATGAATGCTCATTGTTCTTTGTTTGGATTGAGATGCTCTACTGGATATTAAATTTGCAATGACACTATTTTCAAATTCAATTTGAACATTTGCAATATCTGTGAGATTGGTTTTTATTTTATTTCCAATAACATTTAATTTTTTAACCTTTGAATTTATCATGTTTAAAATGATATCTAGATCGTGTATCATTAAATCTAAAATTACAGTATCTTTTTGTACTCTAGGAACAAATGGTCCTAATCTATGACTTTCTATTAAATAAGGATCCTGTATTATTTTTTTTAGTTCTTGTACAGCACCATTGAATCTCTCAAGATGGCCTACATGTAATGTAAGCTTTTTTTTTTCGGCCAGCTCAAATAGTTCTATTGCTTGTTCGATATTTTTTGTTAAAGGTTTTTCAACTAAAATATGTTTTCCTTTTAACAAGCAATTTTTGGCAATAGAGTAATGAAAATTTGTTGGAACTGCTATAATTGCAGCATCTATATGATCCAAAAAATCATTATAATTTTTTGTTTTTATAATTTTACTAGATTTTATTTTTTTCCAATTTTCCTGGTTGGGATCAGCAATTGCTGTAAGTTTTATATTTGGTATAAGCTTACATGCTGATGCATGGTAATTTCCCATATGTCCCAAGCCAATTATTCCAATTTTTATCATTTTTTTAATCCCTATATTTTTTTAGAAACACCTCTTTTGCTTTTTTTAAGAAAATTTAAAAAAATTGAAACATTTTCATCTTGAGTCCATTGAAGTTGTGATTCTTTTTGGATTAAATTTTCTATATCATTTAATAATAGCCTGTCTTGATAAAATAATTTTGCTATATGTTTAATTGAATTTATATTCGAAATAGAAAAACCTGCACGTTTTAGAGCTATTGTATTTAATCCGCAAAATTTAGCAGGTAATCCTGCAAACATACAAAATGGAGGGAGGTCTTGTCTAATAGCACTGTAAGGGCTTAAGGCACAATATTGTCCGATTCGGCAAAATTGGTGTGTTGCACAATTTGCCATTAACATGGCATTTTTTTCTACATGGGTATGTCCACCAAGATTTACATTATTGATCAAAGTTACATTATCTTCGATAATTACATCATGTGCTATGTGCGTGTAGCACATGATGTAACAATTATCACCGATAATTGTTGTTCCATCGGATTGTTTGCATGCACCAATTGTTACATATTCACGAATATTGCAATTTTTTCCAATTTGGATTTGACCTAATGATTGATGAGTTCCAATATTTTGAGCAGGGAATCCAATTGAAACATTATTATAAATTTTGGTATTTTTTTGAATAACTACATTTCCAATAATTGTACAAAATGGTCCAATTTTTACTCCATCATTTAAAATAACGTTTTTTCCAATGATGGAGGAAGGATGAACATACGTTTTATTGGATTTTAAAAAAGACTTTTCAAAGTCATTGCCTGAAGGTGGTTCCATTTTTAATACTCACAGGCTAACAAAAAATTACAATTTTTTTTTGGCTGGGGTGGGAGGATTCGAACCTCCGCATGGCGGAACCAAAATCCGCTGCCTTACCACTTGGCTACACCCCAATTATTTTTAAAGATTTATAATTTTAGGCAGCTTCTATTACTTTTTTGTATTCATTAATAATTTTTTCTTCAATGAGTTGTCGTGTTTCTGAATTTAACGGATGTACAATATCTTTAAATGAACCATCCTTTTTTCGTCTAGATGGCATGGAAACAAACAAGCCTTTATTATCGCTTTTGATTATTTTCATGTCTCTGACAATAAAACAGTTGTCAATAACCATAGTTGCATATCCTTTTAATTTGCCTTCATTTGCTAGATATATTTTTACTTCTGTAATATCCATTTATTTCCCTTGCAATAGCAGCAGTGGTTTGTTAAAAATGTTTTTAAACCATACGACGCTGTTAATCTAAAACTTATATGCCGGTTTGTCAACTTAATAGCATAAAAACTATGTTTTTTCTGCAGCACGTAATTTTGCTGTCCGTGCAGAGGGATTTTTTTGGATTTCTGCTTTAGAAGCAGTTATCGGTTTTGGGGTAAGAATTTTTAGTTGATTTTTATTTTCTCTGAAAAATGTTTTTACTATTCTATCTTCAAGAGAATGAAAACTTATACAAACTATGCGACCATTTGTATTAAGAACCTCGATTGCTTGAGGAAGAAATTTTTTTATATTTTCAAGTTCTTTGTTTACATAAATTCTCAAAGCTTGAAAAATTTTAGTCGCAGGATGAATAAAATGCTTACGATGAAGCATTTGGTGTTTCGGAATTATATTTTCAATTAGATTTTTAAGTTGGCTTGTGTTTTTAAATTTTTCTTTTTTTCTAAATTCTATTATTTTTTTTGCAATTTGGCGCGATTTTTTTTCCTCACCTAATTCGAAAAATATTTTAGATAATTCTTTTTCTGAGAATTTATTTAATATATCAGCAGCTGTTATTTTTTGATGTGCTTGAGAAATGCGCATATCAAGAGGAAGTTTTTTTTGAAAAGACATTCCCGGTATATTTTCTATTTGATATTGTGATGTTCCAAAGTCAACTAATATTCCATCTACATTTTCAATTTTTTCCTTTTTGAAAATTCTATGTAGGTTAGCAAAATTGCCCCATAAAATTTTTATGCGATTTCCAAATTGATTAATAAATTCTGATTTTTGTTTTTCTAGCGTTTTTTGATCCCAATCGAGTGCAATTACTTTGCATGTAGGTTCTTTTTGTAAGATGGCTTTGCTATGTCCTCCGCCACCAAAAGTTGCATCAAGATATGTTTTATTTTGCTTGATATTTAAATATTGTATAACTTGTTCAGTTAATACGGGTTTATGAAATTTTTTTTCCATAGATTCTTAATTTAAAGCTTTTTTAAAATCAATTCGTTGCAAGGATTTTATGGTAAAATCAATCTGAGGTCCAATGATTCCATATTTTTCTACTTCTAAGACAATTTTTTTATTTTTCAAAGCTACAATTCTCCCTATAGGAACTTTATTTTCCGCCGGAAGTAATTCAAATGTAGCATTTTTTGCTTTTTCTAGTTCATTTTCATCAAATATAGCAAGAAAACCTTGCATATAAACACGAACATATTTTTCTTTTATTTCATCGATGTCTATTAAACCATAATCATTTGGATGTAGTTTTATAATTGGAGTTTTATCATATCTCCAGATATGAGCATCATCTTTTCTTTGATATACAAAACAGGTTACTAAGATGGTTTTTCCTGTTTGATTTTCTACAACAAAATCTAATTCAGGAAATTTTATTTCAGAATCATTAAAAGGAACAATATCATGTTGTAATTGTTCTCCTTTAAATCCATATTTTTCTATTTCAATTAAAACTTTTTGATTTTTTAGTTTATGAAGTTGATCAAGAGGGATTTTATTTTTGTCTTTTAATAATTCATAAATAGCACTAGAAGCTTCTTCTTCATTATCAAAGATGGCTAAATATCCATATACATTTTTTCTGTATTTTTCATCTTTTATATAATCAACATCGATTTTTTTAATTTGATTATTTTTTAATTTATATATTTTTGATTTATCCCATCTCCATCTATTAAAATGTTGTTTTTGTATATAAGAAAAACAGACTACATAAATTGTTTTTCCAGTCATGTTTTGCACATAAAAATCTAGCTCTCCTTGGTTATATTTGGCTGTGATTTTAGTTTTTGGTTCTAATGTTGATTCTTTAATTTGGGTAGATGGTTTTAATGGTTTTTTTTCTGGTTGAATTATTTTTTCGTCTATTTTTTCCCTTTGTTCATCTAATTCTTCGAGGGTTTTTTCTTTTTCGAGCAAGGTTTTTTCAAAAGGTTTTAGTGTAAAGGATTGTTCTTTTTGGTATTTTGAGATAGAGGATTTTTTAACACAACTAGGAAATAAAAATATTAAAGAAATAAAGATAAACATATAAATTTTCATTTTCATAAAGGTCTCCTAAACCTTATGGAGTTTTTAATGTAATATTTTATAGTGTGATATTATCAGAACAATTTCAGTATAGGAATATATTTTCAAAATTTTAATTCATTAGTATTTCTTGTTCTATTTGATTTAATTTTTGAGCTAGAGCAGCATCTGTTTGTAATTTTTTTTCTATTTTAGTAATTGAATGTAGAACTGTTGAATGATCTCTTTTCCCAACAAATTCACCAATTACTTGAAGAGAGCAAAATGATAATTTTTTCATTATATAAAAAGTTACTTGTCGAACAAAAACAATATCTTTTTGTCTTTTTTTGGATTTTAAGTCGTTTACCGATATAGAATAAATTTTGGCTATATTTTTTAATATGTCATTTAGCATTATTCCATCTTTTTTGGGTTCACGAATATTTAATAAAACTTTTTTGGCTAATTGAAGTGTTATTTGTTGATTGGTAAGAGTTCCGAAAGCTTCTACTCTTATTAACGCACCTTCTAATTCTCTTATATTGGATTTTATTTTAGAAGCAATAAAATTTGCAACCTCATCTTTTAAATTTATTTTGTTAGTTTCAGCCTTTTTTTTCAAAATTGCAATCTTGGTTTCAAGATCTGGCATTTGCATATCTGCAACTAATCCCCATTCAAGACGAGATTTAAGTCTACTTTGAAATCCTTTAATTTCTTTTGGGAAAGTATCGCTGGAAAGAATTATTTGAGCACCTTTCTCGTGCAATGTATTGAAAATATGAAAGAAAGCTTCTTGTGTTTGTTCTTTATTGGATAAAAATTGAATATCATCAAGCATTAGTAGATCAGTATTTTGATATTTTTCTCTAAAATGATGTGTTTTGTCTAGTCTAATTGAATTGATAAATTCAGTTGTAAATTTATCGGTTGTTTGATAACGAATAGTTATTTGGTTTTTTTTTTTAAAGACTTCGTTGCCAATTGCATGCAATAAGTGTGTTTTTCCAAGACCGGTTCCACCATAAATAAATAAAGGATTGTAAACTTTGCCAAGATTTTGACATACCGCATAAGCTGCTGCATGGGCTAATGAATTGCTTGGGCCTACGACAAATGAGTTAAATGTATAATTTTTATTTATCTGAGAGGTTTCTTTTTTTTTATTTTTTTTAGATTTTGGGAATTTTTCTTTAAATTTAACTATTGAAGTATTAATAGAAGACGAATTGTATAAATTATTTTGTGAAGAGATGATTGATGCAGGTATAATATCACGAGTAAGTGATTCTTTTTTGGAATTGCATAAAAAAACTAAATTAAGATCTTTGATGTGTAATAATCTGCTTAGATGGGTTTTTATTAGTGTTGTGTAATGCTGCTGAAGCCATTTCGTGACAAATTGATTGGGTGTTTTAAGATATACTGTTTTAGTATCTTCTTCCCATTTTTGTAAAGATACAGCTTTAAACCAAGTTTCAACAACACGGCTACCGGATTCTTCTTTTATTAATTTTAAAAAATCGTCCCAAATTAATTGCACAAAATCTTTCCAAACAATTTTATGAAAAATATATCGAAAATTTTAAAATTGACTCACAATAATTTGTGTAAATTATATCAAAGTAATTTTAGGTTGAATATAAAAAAACTAAAATTGAGGTTTGGAGTTTTATAGGGAAATTTGACATGATAATAAATTATATTTTTAAATATTTGGTAATGATTTTAATGGTTTTGTTTTTTTCTAGTTGTGGAAAGAAAGCAAACCAACAATTGGCACAGTCATATTATAAAATGAGTTTATTAGAATTAAATGATTTTAGTAATCAAAATTCGTATAGGAAATCTTTAGAATATATCAATAAAGCTTTGGTTCAACACGAAAAAGCGGAGTATTTGGCTTTAAAAGCAACTCTTTTACTTAAGTTGAATTATAAAGATGAAGGCTTAAATTTTTTTGATAAAGCGCTTTTAGCAAATCCTACTTCACAAGTAAAAGCTGATATTTTGAATAATAAAGCTTGTCTTTTAGCGCAAATCGCAATGAAAGAAAATGATATAAAAAAATTGGACCAAGCTATTGATATCTGGTTTAGTTTACAAAATGATAAAAACTATTTGACTCCTGAAGTAGCATTTGTTAATTCAGGCAAGGCATATTTTTATAAGAAAGATTATCAAAAAGTTAAAGAACTTTTATTGGCAGCTCTCAAATTATCTCCGGGATATTTAGATGCGCATTATTATCTTGCTTATGATGCTTTTATTTTAAAAGATTTTTCTTTGGCAACTAAAGAAATACAAACGGTTTTGTATTTAGAGCCAAATCATGAGGGTGCAAAAGAATTATTAAAATTTTTGCAAAATTAATGTTTTATTGATCTTTAATTTAAAGATTTTTTACCATTAATTATGAAATCTGGGATTTTTGGGAGGGAATAGGGATGAAAAATTTATTTTTTTTAATTTTTATTTTTTTTAAATTTAATTTATTTTCATATCCACAAGCTGAGCTGGGTTTAATATCAAATTATAATGAACCTGAAAAAAGAATACAGCATCGATTTGTACAGCAAAAAAAAATTGATTTGATTAAAGAAAAACGTAAAGATGGAAGTGATAGCTTTGTTGTTCGAGTTGAGAATTTACCTCAATTTTTATTTCTTTCGACTATGCAGCAAAAACCTTTAATTGTCGGTTTTTTTGTCAATAAAAATGAAGCATTTTATAAGTATCAAGATGTTGCTGATAAATTAAAAGATTTAGCTGTTTTTGTAGTTATAGACAAACAGCAAAGTCCCGCTTTGATTAATTTGTTCAATGTTGTTTTAAAATTTGAAGGAATTTCTTTGGATTTAATAAATGGTAAGGAAAATTACCCATTTTTCTTGTTTTGTGATTCAGATTTTGTGTTTTTGCAGTCCAATACTATTAATTTTCGTAAAAATGGCATAAATTTATTGGGTAAACCAGGCTCTTGTTTAATGACTAAATTAATTAAAGATATTAAAGTAAATATTAATCAAATTGCTTTAAATGATGAAAAAGAAACAAAAAAAACTAAAAATATGAAAGAAAAATCATCTTTTTGGCACAATTTTAAGGATAAGCTTAAAAGTTGGTTTCAAACGTATATAAAAAAATAAGGAAAACTCAGTTTTTTTACGTCCAAATAAAGTTTTTTTCGCTTTTTTTAAGATATTTTTTAATACTATTAGGGCCCTTTTACATCGAATTATTTTTTTTATAGCTTAAGAATAAGTTAAATGTAATAGCAATTTCCGATGCATTAGAAAAGCAGGGGAAATTGAGGTTATCGTATAATGTTTTAGAACAATCTAAATATTTGGAGGTTAAAATGAATTCATTAAAAAAAATAGTGCTTGGATTATTATTAATAGGAGTTTCTATTAGTTCTAGTTTTGGTATCCCTAAAGGAAATTCAAGACAATCTACGCGTGATAGGGGATATAATTTCAGACCAGATACGCTTAATTCACAAGATGGGCGATATAAAGTACAAACACCTAAAAGAAAACAAACACCTAAAAGAAAACCTACAAAACGTAAAAGAACAAACGAAGAAATGCAACCATCTGCTAAAAAACGAAAAACGTTAGCTAATTGTGGTGACAATAATTCAACAATATCAACAACTAATAATGCAACACAACAGTCAGCTGATAATAATAATTTAACACCATCAACAGAAAAAACTGCTAATGATAATGA
>WJIY01000039.1 GCA_014730005.1 Candidatus Babelota bacterium
AATAGAGTCTGTTGGTAATTTGTTAAAAAATAAGTGCCAAATTGAACATACTAGACACCAAAGCTTTTCTGAATTATTTACAAATTTAATTGCTGGAATTGCTGCATATAATTTTAGAAAATCTAAACCCTCTATTTTTACAGTTAAAAACAATATGAAATTGCTATTTGATTAACCCGAGCTCGCGTTATTTATGATTAATAAAATTATTAAAATAAACATAGTACTAGTTTTTAAGTTACTTTTTAATTTTTTTTCTCTTTATACCCAAAAATCTAGATGGTCCAAAATCTAAAAAAATGTGCGAAAAAGCACCTGCGACAAAAAATATATAGAACAAAAACAACTCTTTTTGATGTATTTTATTTAATTTAGCTATAAAAATAAATGGAAGTAAAGGGATAAAAATTAAAAACCACACTTTATGTGTTAATTTTCGATGATTAGCAAGAATAGGAATAAAAGCCAAAATGCTCACCAGAGATAACAAAAGCCAATTTTTAATTAAAATAGCAATAATTATTACAATAAAAAGAGGATAATAAATATATTTTTGAACCTTACTTTTGGTATCTATATCAGGGAATAATGAACCAAAAAGACAAAAAAGTAAAAAAATTATGCCTCTTGAAAATGTAATCTCGATAATGTCTTTTTGCTTTAAAATATAAATAAAAATAAACGCAATCAATATAAAAGTTACAAAACCTCCAATTAAATGAGTTTTATACTTTGGCATATTGTAATCTAGCAAATTGAGTTTTTGGATAATAAAATTTCAAAATTCTTTTAAAATCATAACCTCTCTTAACCATTTCTCGTGCTCCTCTTTGACATAATCCAATTTGATGACCAAATCCTTTTCCACTAAAAATTATTTGTTTTTTATGTTTTTTAACATTAAAGCTTAAACTCTTTATTTTATCTCTAAAGTTTTTCCAAAGATCCATACCTGAAATTTGACTTTTCATTTTTGAGAACCATATTTTGACATTATGCACAATACCTGCTGCATCTTTTTTATCAACAAAAATACTTCTTAAATTGCCACAATTATTAAATTGGCTTTTAACTCTCGTACAACATTTTAATCGATGTAAAAATTCTTGCTCAGAAATAACACGCTTCCACTGATACAAATTATAATTATTACAAAAATTACAACGATGTCTTCTTGCAAGATAAGGAGCTTTTTTAAAATCTAAAACTTTCATTTTTGCTGGTATAATCCCACCACAACAAGCATCAAACATTGCTAAAATAACTTTTCCATCAAATGTTAAAATTAAATTTTTAGTTTCATCAATTGCTCTTCTCAAATGAATATACTTATGAAAACCATTATACGTTTGATGGAAATTTGTTCTTTTTAAATCATAAGATTTTTGGTGTTTTGAATTTCTAGCTTTTAAAATACAATTAACTGCATATGAACGAAATGCAACAACTTGAGCTTTTTGAACCTCCATAGGCCAATTTTGATAACTTTCAGATATTAATACGGAATATAAATAATCATCCAAATTTACAGTATTTATAATAAAAAGCTTATTGCAGCTTGAATCAATTTTAAATATTAATGTACCTTGATATGGTTTCCCATTAAGTTTTATCTGATTATCTGAAGATGTAATTTGTATCTCTTTGGACTTTGTCCTTTTAATCTCAACCAAATTATTTTTTTTTTCATTCGCCACAGGAATAAAAATACTATTATCTTTTACAATAATATTTAAATCTTTTTCTGAAATGGTAACTTTTTGTTTGATATTCGGACTTTGTAATGTTATTACAGAATCTTTTGAATTTATAGTAAAAACATTTTTTTCAATTGAATTTTTCTCATTTAATAAAACTCGAATATTTAGAGGAAAATTTATTTTAAAATTTGAATAATCGTGTGAGCTAGAAAAAAGACCTATATAAACAAAAAATAAAAGAATAAAAATATTAAAAAATTTCACTTTATCTAAAACTCTCCAATGTCATTTCATATAGAATTATTTTCTATCCAAAAATATTTTTTTCTTCGTAATTATTTAACACAATTCTATCATATAAATTAAACAAAATTTATATTATTTTTTTCTAAAAATCGTAGGAAAGCAACTGGTATTTTTTCTTTCTTATCAATACCTATATTTGCAAGTTCATCAGCCACCTTGTTTCCTTTTCGCAAAACATGGGAAAACCTACAATCCAAACCTATCATTAACTTTTCCACTAATATTTTCAACTTTTGAAGTATTGGATTTTTTACCTTATATTCCCCCTTCATTTGTTTTACTAAAAGCTCGGAATCAGAAATAACTAAAACTTTAGGATTATTTTTTTTGTTTAAAAAATCGATATCTCTTTTTTTCAGTTCAACTCTAAAAAAAAACAATCCTAATAATAATGCAAAATATTCTGCCTGATTATTAGTTTTTTCCTTTAAATAAAAACTTTTTCTTAATACTTCTTCACCTTCAATGGTTATATAAATTCCCGCTCCAGCAGGCCCGGGATTACCACGTGAAGCACCATCAACAAAAATTTGCCATTTTTCTTTCATTATTTTATCAATTAATAATTATTTTTATTATTGTCTTTTTCTTCCTGCTCATCGTAATATAAAAAACGATAACAATTTCTACAAGGTAATACTCCAGATTTTTTTAATTTATATAAATCCTTGGTAAGAACAGGATAATAACAAGCGCTACAACTAGAATTAATTATAGAAACAATTGGATCCGACACCTTATCTTTCATACGATCATATTTTGTTAACCATTCAATCGGTATATCTTTTACGGCTTCATGACGTTTTTTAACTAATTCATTTTTTTGTTCAAACAAATCTTTTAAATTCGATTCTTGAATCTGCATCCCTTCTTGTAATTGAATAATCTTATTTTTAATATTATCTTTTTGTTTTTTTAGTTTCTTTTCAAATTCTTCTAATTCGTGCCAAGCCTGAACAAGCATATCATCCGCATGCATTCTTTGATGTGTTAAATTCTTCAATTCTTTTTCAATAGCTTTATATTCTTTTTGATTGGATACTGAATCTAAGATCTCTTTTTTATGACTTTCCTTTTCTCTTAAGTCTTTTGCTGTAATTTCTTGTTCATTAACCTTTTTCTTCTTCTGTAATAGCTGTTCTTCAAGAAAAATTTTCTCTTGATTGAATTTTGGAATTTTATCTTGATCACGGGTCACAATTTTTTCTGTTTTAATAATCTCTGTATCTAATTTTTTTATTTTAAGATCAACATCAACTAATCTTTTAAGATTTTTCCATAAAGATTTTCCGACCATAAATTCTTTCGTTTTTTTCTTACTAATAAAATGAAGGTGGCTTTAACCACGGTCATTCTTTTTTTAATGTGAACTACGTAAAAAAATACCTATATTAAATTGTATTTCTGAAAATAATTTTGATTATTGGTGGGCCCACTAGGATTTGAACCTAGGACCTTTCGGTTATGAGCCGACTGCTCTGACCGCTGAGCTATGGGCCCGCCAAAGTTTTGAAATTTTTTTCAATAACATTATTATTGTAGACTAACTTTTTTTAGTTGTGAAGCAAAAAATCCTTTAATCTACAACTATATCCAAATTCATTATCATACCAACCAAAAATTTTATGCATTTTTCCATTACTTTTAGTTAATAAACTATCAATAATACAAGAGTGTGAATTTTGCTCAAAATCTGACGAAACCAACGGTTCTTCACAATATTGTAAAATACCTTTTAATTGATTTTGCGAATATCTTTTAAATACATCATTTATTAATTCTACGGTTAAATAATCTTTTGTATCAAATGTAAAATCTATCAAAGACACAATCGGAATCGGCGCTCTTACAGCTAACGCCTGAAGCTTATCTCTATATTGGGGATAAAGTTTTGTTATAACTTTATCCGCTCCAGTACTTGTAGGAATTAAATTAATTGCTGCAGCTCTTGCTCTTCTTGGATCACTATCTTGTACATCTAATAATACTTGTGTATTTGTATAAGCATGAATAGTTGTCATTAAACCTGATATCAAATCAAAATTTTCATCAATAACTTTAATCATTGGCGCAAAACAATTTGTAGTACAACTTCCTAAAGAAACAATCAAATTTTCTGATTTATATTCAGAATCATTAATTCCAGGAATAATGGTTACATCTTCTCCTTTAGCAGGCGCAGTTATTAAAATTTTTTTTGCCCCAGCTTTTAAATGTAATTGTGCCTTTGAACGTTGAGTAAACTTTCCTGTTGCTTCAACAACCCAATCAATATTAAAACTAGACCAAGGTAATTTTTCAGGATCTAACTCAGATAATATTTTTATTTCTTTATTCCCAATAATTAATGAATTATTTAAATACTTAACTTTATTTTTAAATTGTCCCATAACAGAATCATATTGAAAAAGAAGAGCTGTTTGCTCCATTTTTCCAGGACCTATATTTATTGCAACAACATTCAAATCTTTGCTCGCTTTTTCATCTAATAGTAACGCTCTTAAAAAACTTCTTCCTATTCTTCCAAAACCATTTATTGCGATTTTTTTTGCCATTCTATTACCTATCATTTGAATTTATATTTTTTAAAAAAAGAAATTAAATCCTCAATACCATCTTTTGATTTTGTATGTATTTTTACATGTGGTTTATAACTATCAAATTCCTCTTCAAGGTTTTTTATTTCTTTTCTAGATAATTTATCTATTTTGTTAAAAACTAATAAAGTTTTTTGTTTAACCCCTATCTCTTTTAAAGTTTCATTTACAATCTTGATTTGATCTTGCCATGTTGGATTACTCACATCTACAACATGTAATAACAAATCTGCATATTTTAATTCATCCAAAGTTGATTTAAATGCCTCAATCAAATCATGTGGAAGCTGACTTATAAAACCAACAGTATCTGAAATTAATCCAATTTTTTCACCTTGAATAAATAATTCTCTTGTTGTTGTATCAAGTGTTGCAAAAAGCTTATCTTCAACAAGAATATGACTTTTCGTCAAAAGATTTAATAAACTTGATTTACCTGCATTGGTATAACCAATTAAACAAATCAATGGAATTTGATTTTTTAATCTTCTTTTACGTTGCACCTCACGAGATTTCTTTAATATTTCAAGCTTTTTTTTAGCTTGTCTAAATTTTTTAGCCAAATGTCTACGAATCACCTCTTTGGATGTCTCTCCTGGCCCTCTCCCCCCAACAAAACCTGCTTGCTGTGCAAGTTCCACTCCCTTACCGGCTAAGCGTGTTTTTAAATATTCAATTTCTGCCATTTCTACTTGTATTTTTCCCTCTGCAGTATGCGCAGATTCGCGAAAAATTTCCAAAATTAATTTTTCTCTGTCCCAAACATCACAATTTAAAAATTCCTCTAAATTTCTTTCTTGTAATGGAATTAAACTTTCCGAAAAAATAACTTCTTCAAATTTTTCTTTATCACAAAGCTCAATGAGTTCTTTCAATTTGCCTCTAGTCAAAAAATTCGCTTTATCAACATGCCTTAATTTTAAAAAAATAGTTTGGTCATATTTAAGTCCTAAAGTATTAACCAAACTTAAAAACTCATTAAAATAAGCTTTCATATTTTTTATTTTGTTATAAGGGGTATAAACGCCAACAAGTAAAGTTTTTGGATGATACTCTTTTAAATCAATTGGATTTTTAGCTGACATACGGAGAAGTTCCTTCTTTTTCTAACATTTCTATTATTGCATCACTAAACTCATTTGCAAATTTAGGACCCTGTGCTGTTATTATTTTTTCATCATTTAAAACAACACAGCCCTGTGAAATATATTTAACATCATTTTCTTTCAATATTTCTAATGCATCTTCACTTGGATATATAGTAGCACTTTTACCAACTAATATTCTGCTCTGAGCTAAGGCTCCCACCGCATGACAAATGGCAGCTATAATTTTTTTAGAGCTATAAAAATATCGAATTATATCTTGTAACCTTGCATTATTCCAAAGATACTTTTCACTATCTGGTCCACCTGGAATTACCAAAGCATCATATTTTTGTAAAATTTCCTCATCCAAATCATCAAAATGAACATTTGGCATATGCTTATAGCCACCCACTCCTATAGCCGTTCCCGGTTTTAATCCCGCTACATCGACTTCAAACCCTCTATCAATTAGCATTCCATATGGTACCGAAAACTCAACATCTTGATAATTCTCAGGCATTAAAATAAATAAAACTTTTTGCATATTACTCCTTTTAATTTAATTTTTTAACTTTTAAAGTTAACAAAATAAAACTATTTTATTGTATATTTTCTTTTGAAACAAAAGAGCTTTTATCCTTATATTTAGGATTATTAAACTTTAAAATATACCGCGTCGGATTTCCATTTTCATAATAAAAATCAAATAAAGTAAATCCTGCACTTTTTAATGCATAAAAACTTCTAAGATTCCAAATTTCAACATGAGCAATAAAACTTGGCTTATTTTTTATTTTAAAATATTGTTCAGTAATAAGCTTTACTGCTTCTTTGAATCTTCCTTTTCCCCAATAATTTTCATGTATACCAACCCCAAATTGTCCATTTTTATCTCTTTCACGAATATCAATAAAACCAATTAATTTATTATCCTTATTATCAAAAATTAAATAAAAAAATAATTCTCCAGCAATTTCTTTTCTTAGTGTTTTTTCTAAAAAATTTTTGGTCCATTCAAAAGAAGGCTTTGCCGGAAAATAAAGAGGTCCCGTCACAGCGGGCGAAAGTATTTTTCGAAAATCTTCAAAATATTCTGGTTTTATTCTTTTAAGAGTAACAATTTTTCCTTTTATTTCTGCTGGTCTTTGGTTAGATTCAGAAACTTCTTTTTTTTGAACCCGTGATTTTGACTTAAAATTATATCTAAAAATATAACTAAATATAATAATCCCAACCACACCAAGTATAATAAAAAAAAATTTAACTCTATTAGTTTTTATATACATATTTAAATTTCCAAAAGCTTTAAATATTAAAAATCAATATGTTATAAGTTACAAAAATGTATATCACTTTATATATACTATGTACATAAATTATAAAAAACTAATTATCTTAAAGTTAAGGAATTAAAAGATGTTAAAAAAAATAATCATTTTTTTAATTTTTACTTCTAATTTAGCAAATGCATCAAAAATAACTGTTTATAATCAATCTAAAAAACCAGTCCTAATAAAACTTGATATTAAAAACAAAAAGGATAAAAAAAAAATAATTCCCAGCTTAGGAAAAATGGAAGCAACTGGATTTGTTAAAAAAATAATAGCATTAGAAATTGATCCTGGTAATAAAAAACACCCAAAACTAATTTCTTTAACATTAAAAAATCCCAAAAAAGAAAATAATTCTGTTGTATTTGATTATAATGAAAAAAACAATCCTATCCTCTATGAAGGTATGTATGGATTATCTAAACCGATAAGTTTTCTTACAATATCAGATCAACATCCCATAACAACAATTCCCTCCAATTTAAGAAACATAAACCAAGATTTATATAATTGGAAGAAAAGTAACCTCGAACAAAAAATAAAAGATCATAAAGAAATGTTTAAATTAAAAAATCAAATGATGCAATATATAGCAAATAAAAATAATAATATTTGGGCCGTTATTATGGCAGGTGACATGGCTGGGGGATTTGGAAAAAAATCTGAAACCAAAGCATTTAAACAAATTTGGTATGACCCCTTAATGAATGCATTTAAAAAAGTTGGAGGCAATGTTTATGTAGGTATTGGAAATCATGATACTTATTGGTCAAGCCCTTCCGAGCCTAAACCGCCCGCAATATTGCGATTTATTAAAGAAACTTACGGTAGTTATCTTTATTCTTTTAATATAGGTCCTATTCATTTCATTCATTTAGGACTTCATCCTTCTATAAATAGACAAGATTTCAAATATAATCCTAATAAATTAGATAATTCCTTACTTTTTTTAAAAGCAAATCTTGCCGGTATATCTAAAACAACACCCATTGTTATTTTCTTTCATTATCCAATACATGGAGAAATGAGTGATTGGTGGACAAAAGCAGAAAAAGCCGACTTTTATAATACAATAAAAGATTATAATGTAATTCTAATAATTGTTGGACATCATCACAAATCAGCTAGATTTAGGTTTGGTAAAACATTCGGAGATAAGGTAATTCCTGTAGTACAAGCCGCTGGCGATGAATTCGCCATGATTAAATGGTCTCCATTAAAACCAACTGCTGTTGAAATTCAATTTATTAATAAAAAAGGAGAAAAAATACCCTATCCTATACAAAAAGCACAAATGGGAGATAAAATTGAATCAATTTTCAGAAAAGAAATTGAAAAACAAAAAAAATTAAAAAAATTAAATAATCTCAAAAATGAACATCACAGATTTATAATGCAATTATGGGAAAAAGAAAACAAAAAATAAGTATAATATTACAAACAATAAATCTCAACCAGACTAAAAACCGATGTATTTTAAAAGATATTTTATTGATCATCAACATACCTTCTTATACAGGACTTTGGGCAAAGTCCTGGTTATAGCACCTTCAGCTACACGATCAACTATTTCAACAAAATATCCTAATGATACATTAATTTATATTTCGTATGTGAATCCATCCAATAATAGCCCTTATCATATTAAACATTCATTCGCTTAACAAAAACTTCTTTTTTATTCCACTCATGATTGGATAGTATTCACCCCCAGGCTTAAAAGCAACCTGAATATTCTGCTAGGTAAATAAAAAATCCTTACATACATATACAAATAGAATTTTTTTTTAAAAAGCCATACCCATTTGATAAATAAAATCCAACTTAATACAATAATAATAATAATAATAAAGGTTTTATAAACAAAATATCAATTAATTAATGGGTGGGTAAAAAAATGATCATCTTAAACAAAAATTTTAAAATATTATTCTTACTATTCACATTAACTTTAACTAACAATCTAAAATCTATTCGCATCGAAAATGTTGATAATCAGCAAATTAATAATCAATTGGATAACTCAAATCAAATTGAAAAAAGTCAAGCAAAAAAATTTAATCTTAATCAATATACTATCAATGATAAAGTCATTCATGAAAAAAAAATAATTGAAAATCTATTTCCAGTATTCTTAACTTTAATTGTAACATCTATAATACCTATAGTTAAAACTATCGATGACATTAGAAAAACCTCATATTTACCTTATCCAAAAATTTTATCAAAAATTTTAGGTTTTACAACGGTTTGTTTTTTTGGTGCACTAATAACGGGTTATTCATCAATTAGGAAAACTTCTCAATTCGATGAACAAATTAAAAATTATGAATCTAAAGATAATATAAAACTTTTATTATATGACGATAAAATAATAAAAAAATACCAAAAGCCTTCAAAGCTCGCCCAATTAAAACGATTCATTTCTTATCAAGCCTCGTCAATTATCAATGACACCGAATTGTTAACATTTGCATGGTGCACTGGATACTTTTTAACATTTACATTGTACTGGATGCTAACTGTTTAAATTATTCTTTTTTGTTTCAAGGAGATAAACTATGATAAAAAATAAATTTAAGATAACTTCTTTATTAATACTTTTTTTAGCAAATAATATTGCATTGAAATGTAATCAAAATAATAATTTTAAATCGAATCTAAATAAAAAAAATATCCATTTACATGTAAGTTCAAATTTATCTAATAATACCGCAATAAATAAAGAAAGAAACAGTTGGACAACTTATGCTGTTATTTTAGGATGTTGTATCCTTGTATCAATTTGTGAAATAATTAAAACATTAGAAATAGCAGACGTACAAAATACAGTACATGAAATAAGAACTATGTTAAAAAATGTCGAATTTAACATCAAATTTTGTAAATGCAAATAAAAATAATACAAAATCAAATTTAACAAAGCAAAACGTATTTTTAAAAATACGTTTTGCTTTGTTATCTAATTTAAAATTCAAAATTGAGCTTCTTTATCTTTTAGATAATCTTTCTGACCAATTGTCAAACCGGTTGCATTACTAAAATTTGCATTAACAACAATCGCATTTTCGAAATTTGTTCCTTCCAAATTTGCATCTTCAAAATTTGCCCCTACCAAAAAACAATTTTCAAAATTTGCATTCTTCAAATCCGCATTTTTAAAACTTGTACCATTTAAAAAAGTATATGAAAAATTTGCTTCCTCAGCTTTTGCATTGTCAAAATTTGCAAACATTCTATTTCCATTATCTATACGCAAACTAATAGGATCCAAAATTTTACATGCAGTACCCCAAACAGACTCCTGCCAAAATTTAATTATCAAAATAAAATCATCTTTCAATGCTGTTAAAAATCGCAAATCTTCCGTTTTAGCAAATTTTTTTTTAAAAACATCCCTGCCGGAACGAAAAGTGGTAAACAAACCTTTAATTAAATCTTCAATTGAATATGCAATGTCATGAAATAAAATTTGAAAATCAGCTTGATTGGATGAAAGATCCGCCTTTTTTAAATTAGCCTCCTCAAAATTAGCTTTATATAAATTTGCACACTTTAAATTTGCTTGACATAAACAACATCTTTTAAAACAAACATTAGAAAGATTACACTTAGCTAGATTAGTTTTTTTAAGATTTTTACCTTCAAAATTTCGTTCCTTTAAATCTTCATAACTTAAATTGCATTCCGATAATTCTTTAGTATTCAAATCATCTAAAGGCTCCGATATTAAACAATTAAAATTTGAAAAAAATATGAAAAATAAAAATGAAAACGAAACAATTTTTTTCATGTAATTCCTTTGAAATATAAAAACACCCCAATAACAAAGATCAATAAATCAAATGAGAATTTTATTTTAATAAATAAAAAAATCAAGTTTTATTTTTTACAAAGGAATATTGCCGTGTTTTCTTGATGGTAATTTTTCGACTTTATCTTGAATAATATTAAGAGATCGTTGAAGTTCTTTTCTTATTTGATTTGGTTCAAGTATTGCATCAATATAACCATATTCTGCCGCTTCAAATGGATTCAAAAATTCTTCTTTATATTCTTGTTCAAATTTTTTACGCAATTGTTCTCTTTCTTGATTGTCATCTATCTTTTCTAAATTTTTTCTATGCAAAATTGAAACTGCACCTTTTGCACCCAAAACTGCAATTTGAGCAAAAGGAAGAGCAAAATTAAAATCTGCTCCCAATTGCTTACTACCCATTACAATATATGCACCTCCATAAGCCTTACGTAAAATTACGGTTATTTTGGGAATTGTTGCTCGAGAATATGCATACAGTAATTTTGCACCATGTCTTATTATTCCGTTATGCTCTTGGTCAATTCCGGGCAAAAAACCCGGAATATCAACTAATGATATGATTGGAATTGAAAAATTATCACAAAAATTTATAAATCTTGCAGCCTTACAAGATGCATCAATATCCAAGGTTCCTGCTTTTATCAAAGGTTGATTCGCAATAATTCCGACATTTTTTCCTTCTAAACGTGCAAATCCAATTACAATATTTTGCGCAAAAGATTCTTGAATTTCAAAAAAACTATCCAAATCAAAAACAAAATTAATTACCTCTTTTACATCATAAGTAGAATTCATATCTTGAGGAATTAAATTACTTAAATTTGAATTTAAAGGTTCCTCAAATTCACGCCTATCATTTTGAGCATCATCCAAATAATTACAAGGTAAATATGAAAGCAATCGTTTAACCTTTTCAAAGGTTTCTTCTTCTGTCAAAGAATTTACATGCGCAACGCCAGAAAGTTGAGAATGAACTATTGAACCCCCTAATTCTTCTTTAGAAATTGTCTGATGCAGTACTTGTAAAATAACGTTAGGTCCTGTAATAAAGAGATTGCTTATTTTTTCAGTAGTAAATATAAAATCCGTTAAAGCTGGAGAATAAACAGCACCACCAGCACAAGGACCTGCAATGATTGAAATTTGTGGAATAATACCAGAATAACGAGTATTGCGTAAAAAAATATCTCCATAACCACAAAGTCCATGTATTCCTTCATTGATTCGTGCACCCCCAGAATCAATAATTCCAATAATAGGACACCCTATCTTGGCAGCCATATCCATAATTTTACATATTTTTTTCGCATGATGTTTTCCTACCGAACCACCATTTATAGTAAAATCTTGAGCATAAATAGCAACTTTGTTGTCATTTATTTTGCCAAAACCAGTAATAACTCCATCAGTATAATTTTTATTTTTTAAAAATGGTGAAGTAACTAATTGATCCAATTCAAAAAAAGTATTTTCATCCAAAAGAATTTCTAAACGTTCTCGAGCCGTATGCTTACCTTGTTGTTTTTGTTTTTCAATTCTTTCTTTATTACCACCATAAATGGCTTTTTTCAATATTTTTTCGGTAGTCATAAGCTTCTTTCAAAAATTCTTGAATACGTGGTTTTAAGAAAATTTGTAATATTTTTCCTAGAGCTTTTTTACGATGTTTTGGATTAAAGTTTTTACCTAAATCTATTATTTCTGCATGTACTCTAATTTGATCTAATATAACTTGCTCAATTCCATGCCAAGGATCGATACACTTATATGAAAAATATCTTTCCAAATAACTTTTACCTTCTTTATTTTCTTTATGAAATGCAGAACCGATAGCTAAAATATCTGCCAATTGATATTCTGGAGTTCCTGGTTTTTGTAAAAATCTAACCATAAACAATTTTCGCATCAACTTACAAAATAACTTTCCTCCTAAATCAATACATAAAAAGATAGATTTTTTTAATTTATCCTTTGATTTAGTAAAATCTTTATTTTTTATAAAAGTTTTTATAGCTCCTTCTAAAATTAAAAAAGAAATTGTTACAGGAACTAAAAGTTCAATTAATTTTTGATAAATTTCTATTCTTGCATTAGGAACAATTTCATCAATAAAAAAATTAGATAAAACCTTGCCTAATTCAAAATATTCAAAATCTTCAACTTTATATTCTTTTATTTTTGGCTTTTCCTTATTTAATGCCGTCCAAAAAGTTTCTACAATTGTTTTTAAAACTACCCGCTCAAATGTTGTTTTAAAACTTGTTTTTGTATCTTTTTGTTCTCCATTTGGTAACTCATTTTCCACATCTTGAGCAAGAACACACTTTTCATTGGAATCTTGTTGATCTATATCATGTTGATCTATATTATCATGCACAGAACTATCATTTGATATATTTTCTGATTCTATATCAATCAAATCATCTTCAAAATTTTGACTATCATTGTTTTTTTCGTCTTGACTATCACTATCTTCCTTTGAGGAATATTGCGAATTTAAATCATCAATAATTATAGAATCATTGTCATTTTCACTTAAAACTTGCTGTCCTTTTAAGCTTGATACTAAACCACCTGAAAACAAAAAAGAATTTAAAATAAAAAAATAAATACATTGCCTAAACATAAAACATAAACCCTTAAAGTTATACATCAATATCTGTATTTTTGATTTATTGCACCAAATAAGTATAACATAGTAAAATTACCACATCAAAGTTACTATGCACAAAACAAGCTAAAAAAAGCAATCGAGTAATTTTTTATAAAAATAAAATCAGGAATCAACTACAAACATTTTAAATTGAAAAAGGAGAATTAATGAAAATGTATAATAAAAAAATTGCAAAATCCTCAGAATTACAATCATCCTGTATTGCCTGGTTTAAATTGGCAGAACTTATCAGTAGAAAAGAAAAAGAAAAAGCATTGAGCTTATATAGATTATTATCTCATTCATTTGATAAAGCATATGCTCTTCAAGTTGAAGGAGATATTTTATGGGCACTCGAAGATAAACAAGCAACTGAAAAATACAAGCAAGCCGCATATCTATATAAAAAGGAAGAAAGACTAGTAGCAGCCACCGCTATCTACGAACACCTCTTAACTCTTCAACCTAAAAATTATAATTTTTTAACAAAACTTGTAGCTTTGTATATTCTTTTGCAATGGCCTGAAAAATTCGAAAAAATATATGAAAAAATCCTTAAACATTTTGATGAGGGCTTAATTTCCCAAAATGATATAATTATCATTTCAAAAAAAATCACTAATTTTGCAAACAATCAAATAAACTTACAAAATGATGAAGAAGATAATATCTATTTTCATAAAAATGATGATCCTACAAATTTTATATGGATCTTAAAATCTTTATCTTCTATATTAAAAAAACATAAAGCTGATTGGTTGTTAGAGATATTAAAAAAATATTGCTTAGAGCATAATTTGAATTTGGATACCTAATTTTTCTATATTATGTAAAATTTGCTTTTCAAAACTGATTTTGTTTTTACCATCTAATTCCAAATTTTGCTTATTTTCATTAAAAACAAATTTATAAGGCACTTTAAATTTATTATTACTATTACTCTGAATATAATTTTTTAATTTTTTTAAAAAATTATCATCAAAATCCCTTGGTAACTTGAAATCAATATTTAATGGTTTCTCTTCCTCAAAAAATATGTCGATCGGAATTAATTTATTTACTTTTATTTTACATTTTTCAGTTGAAGCTGTATCAATAAATCCTTTTATTACAAAAACATTGTATTCATCAAGAACAGTATCTATTTTTTTGTAAACTGCAGGAAAAATTATAATTTCACAATTTCCACTTAAATCTTCAAATTGAGCAAACGCCATTTTATCACCCTTTTTTGTCGTAATAACTTTGTAATTTTGCATCAACCCAACACAAACAACATTTGGTTCTTTTACAGAATTGATACTGCCTATTTTTTCTAAAGCTTGAGCAAAAGAAATAGAATCAATCCAATTTTTAATAGGATAATTTTCTAAAGGATGTGAACTTAAATAAAAACCAATTACCTCTTTTTCTTTATCAAGTTTTTCCTTATCAGACCATTCACTAAGAGATTCAAAAGAATATATTTCTGATTCTTGAGTTTTTTCTATTTTTAATGCCGAAAACATACTCATTTGACCTGTTTTTATATCTTCTTTTGCATCTAAAGCCATCTTAATAATTTTATCTAATTCCGCCATTTTTTGAGCTCTATTTCCAGATAAACAATCCATTGCGCCAGCACAAACCAAACTTTCAATGACTCTTTTGTTAACACAACGCAAATCAACTCTTTTACAAAAATCTAATAAATCTACAAATAGACCTTTTTCTCGTTGTTCCATAATATTTTCAAGCGCAGCACCACCAACATTTTTTATACCTTTTAAACCAAATAAAATTTCATTATTTTGAACACAAAACTCAATTTTAGATTTATTAATATCGGGGAGAAGTATATTAAGCTGCATATCTTTTATTTCTTGCAAATAAAAAGCAAACTGATCAGGGTTATTAGTTTCAAAAGAAATCAAAGATGCCATAAATTCAGCAGGATAATTAGCTTTTAAATATGCCGTTTGATATGCAATCATTGCATATGCGGTAGAATGTGATTTATTAAAACCATATCCCGCAAAATACGCCATCAAATCAAAAAGTTCCGCCGCCTTTTTGCCATCAAAATTGCGCTCCTTTGCTCCTTTAATAAAAAGTTCTTTTTGTTCTTCCATAACATCAATTTTTTTCTTACCCATTGCACGGCGTAAAATATCTGCACCACCCAATGTATAACCAGCAATTGTTGATGCTATTTTCATTACTTGTTCTTGATAAACAATAACTCCATAAGTTTCAGCTAAAATTGGTTCTAATTCTGCAAACATATAAGTTGTTTTTCTTTTTCCATGTCTACGATCAATAAAATCGTCAACCATTCCAGATCCAAGTGGACCTGGACGATAAAGAGCATTAACGGCTATTAAATCTTCAAATTTTTCAGGTTGCAATTTACGCAAAACTTCTTTAATTCCTTCAGACTCAAACTGAAAAATTCCTGATGTTTCACCTTTACAAAGCAATTCAAAACTTTTTAAATCATCAAAAGGAATTTTATCCAAATCTATCTTAATTCCATAGTTTTTTTTTATAGTTTCTAGAGCTCGTTGAATAACTGTTAAGTTTTTTAATCCCAAAAAATCCATCTTTAAGAAACCAACACTTTCTAATTCTGTCATTGCATATTGGGTAACAAGTTCATTTGTTTTAGGTGGAACATAAAGAGGCAAAACTTCACGTAATGGTTTTGGTGAAATTACAACTCCCGCTGCATGCTTAGATGCATGTCGAGTTAATCCTTCAAGTTTAAAGCTTATATCAAAAAGATTTTTAACTTGCGAATTATTTTGAATTATCTCCTTTAATTTTGGTTCTTGTTCTACCGCCTGATTTAAAGTGATTTTTAATTGATTTGGAATCAATTCTGTTATTGCATTTGCATCTTGAAATGGAAATCCCAAAGTACGAGCAACATCTTTGATTACTCCTTTAGCCATCATTGTTCCAAATGTAATAATTTGGCAAACACAATCATGACCATATTTTTCTTTTACATAGTTAATAACTTTTTCTCTTTGTTCGACACAAAAATCAATATCTATATCCGGCATAGAAACACGTTCTGGATTTAAAAATCTTTCAAATAAAAGATTATATTTTATAGGATCCACATTTGTAATTTCCATTGTCCATGCAACCAAAGAACCGGCGGCAGAACCTCTACCTGGCCCTACAGGAATATCTTGTTTTTTTGCCCAACGAATAAAATCACTAACAACCAGAAAATATCCCACATACCCCATTTTTATTATTAAATCAATCTCTAATCGTAGACGTTTTTCATAGTTTTCATATTGGTCTTCTATAATCAAACGATTTTTCTTCAATCCTGTAAGTCCATCGAAACACAATTTTTTAAAATAATCCTCTTGTGTATACGAGTCTGGAGTTTCACAAATAGGAAAAAATAATTTGCCAAATTCAAATTGAAATTCACATTGATCTACAATCTTACCAGTATTCCAAACAACTTGTTCATCTTCTTTGAAATAATCTAAAACTTCTCGCGTTGTTTTAAGATGTCCATCAAACTCCCCAAATGTCATTCTATCTGTATCTGACATTAATTTTCGAGTTTGAATAGCAAGTAATACTTCATGGGCATATCGATCATGCTTATTTATATAATGCGCATCACAAGTTGCTATGCAATTTACGTCGAATTTTTTACCTAGTTCCAAAAGCTTTTTATTAACAAAAATTTGATCTTTTTCATTATGAGGCTGAACTTCAAAATAAAATCTTTCTGCCCCAAATACATCTAAAAACCAATTAATTCTTTTTTCTGTTTCTTCAAAATTTTGATTTAAAATCAAATTTGGTATATGCCCCCCAAGACAAGCCGTTCCTATAATTAAACCCTCGGAATATTTTTTCAAAATTTTATAATCTATTCTTGGTTTAAAATAAAAACCATCTTTATAAGCAAAAGCAAGAAGTTGACAAAGATTTTTATAACCAATCTTATCTTTAACTATAAGCAAAATATGAAAATATTTTTGATTAACATCTTTGATTGCAATATCTGGAATAAAATACATTTCAACTCCAAGAATAGGTTTTATTCCAAATTTTTTTGCCTGCTGAAAAAATTTAACAGCACCAAAAATATTTCCATGGTCCGAAATTCCAATAGATTTCCAATTTTGCATCTTAGCAAAATCAAGTAATTGAGGAATCTTAATAGCACCATCAAGTAACGAAAATTCAGTATGCAAATGTAGATGTGTAAACTCTTTACTCATTTTCTTTATAGCCCATTAAAAATTTAAAATTTCATTAAATTATTAAGCAAAGAGTTTATATTAAAGAATAAAAAATGTTTAGAAGAAATTATTTAAAACAAACCCCCATTTATATCAATTATTGATCCTGTAATATAATCTGCATTTCCGCTCGAAAGAAAACAGATCAAATTTGCAACATCTTCAACTGTTCCAAATCGCTGTAAAGAGATTCTTTTCAATATTTCCTTTTTAATATTTTCAGATAATTTTTTAGTCATATCAGTTTCAATAAAACCTGGTGCTATAGCATTTATTAAAATATTTCTGGAACCATACTCTTTAGCCAAACTTTTAGTTAAAGCAATAACCCCTGCTTTACTTGCTGAATAATTTGCTTGACCAATATTACCTGTATGAGCAATAATGGAACTTATATTTATAATATAGCCTTTTTTTTGACGCATCATTTTTTTTATAGCTTGTTGACAACAAAAAAAAGTTCCTTTTAAATTAACCTGCAAAACAGAATCCCAATCTCTCTCTGTCATTCTAATTGCAAGAGAATCTTTTGTAATACCAGCATTATTAATTAAAAGATCTAGTGTTAATTTTTTCTTTTCTAAAATTTGATAAATTTTATTAAAACCTTCTTTAATAGAATCAACACACGAAACATCAACTTGAAAATATTTAATTCCTAAATCTTGAATTTTTTGAACACGCTCATCTTGTATTGACACAAGATCAAAAATAAAAAGATTATCCCCCCTTTTTTTTAATTTTTCTACAATTCCTTTTCCAATTCCCTGCAAGCCTCCAGTTACAATAGATGTAAACTTATTTTTATAATACATAATAAAATTTAATTAATTAATTCAACTATCCTTTTCAATAAAATCTTCTTCATCTTGCAAATCTCCATCAATATTTTCTGGATCCTCATGTTCTGACAATTCTAATTTTTTATCTAATGAACTTAAAACATCAGCCAAATTATTCAAAGTATTTATAGAAACAATATTTTTATCTGGCCATTCTTTTTTCAATATTTTTGATAATTTATCGCCAGGCCCAACTTCAATTATTAAGTCACAATCCTTTAAATGTTGCATAGATTGCCACCACAAAATAGGACTACTTAATTGTTTTATCAGAGAATCTTTAACTTCCTGCTGTTTTTGAATAATTTTTGCATCTAAATTATTAATTAAAGGAATATCTAAATTATTAAAATCAACTTTTAACATATACTGCGCAAAATCTTTTTCAGAATCTTTCATCAACCTTGAATGAAAGGCACCCGAAACATTGAGCATTATTGATTTAATTTTATCTTTTTTAAGATCCTGTTGGATTTTTTCCAATTCAGATGTTGTCCCAGAAATAACTAATTGTTGAGGGCTATTGTAATTAACAATTTCAGCAACATGACTGGAGTTATAAGAATTATCGTATCTATCACAAATATATTTAAGTTCTTCTTCAGCCATTCCAAAAACTGCGAGCATTCCACCCTTTGTATTTTTAGTTGCCTCTTCCATAAATAAAGAACGCTTTTTTAAAAGATACAAAGTATCAGGAAAACTTAAACCTTTAGCTGCAAAAATAGCTGAATATTCTCCAAGACTGTGTCCCGCTACAATATCTGGAACAATTTCATATTTTTTATTCAAAAGCACATAAATTGCCGCACTAACCAAAAAAATAGAAGTTTGAGCATTAATTGTTTGACAAAGTTCTTTTTCTGATGAAGCAAAACAAAGACGTACAAAATTCTGATCCAAGCATTGAGAAGCTTCCTCAAATAATTCTTGAACTAGCCTTTCTTTATCGTAAAACTCTTTGCCCATTCCTAAATATTGAGCACCTTGTCCTGGAAATATCATTCCTATTTTCATAAATAACGCTCCATTTTATATAGATTTTAATTTTTCAATTAATAATCGAATGCGCTCTATAGCATCTTTTTTATTTAAAATACAAATCAATTCAAAAATTCCTGGACTTACAATTTTTCCTGTTATAGCCAACCTTAGGGGTTGCGCTATTGCCACTAATTTTTGATCATATTTTTTACAAATACTTTTTGCTACCTCTATTAATTTTTCATGATTTATTTTCTCTAATTTTTCTATATTTATAACAAAATCTTGTAACAATTTAAAAGTTTTTTCACTTAACCATTTACTTATCAAATCTAAATCCAACACTTTAGGCTTTTGTGCAAGAGAAATAATATCCTGCACCATATCTAATAATTTAGTTGCTCGCTGTTTATATTGTTCAAATAATTTTTGCAATTGAGCTATATTCCAATCTTCAGTTAGTTTTTGTTTATAATCTTCATTTAAATCATTTACTGCTGCAAAAAGCTCTTCAAAACTGCTTTGTCTTATATAAACGCCATTTAGCCATTCCAATTTTTTAATATCAAAAATAGAACCTTTTTTGCCAACATCATCTAAATTGAAATATTTTATCATCTCCTTTTTTGTAAAAATTTCTTGATCGCCATGAGACCAACCTAAACGAACCAAATAATTAAAAAATGCATCCGCTAAAAACCCTTGTTTTCTATATTCATCCACATTTACAGCTGCATCTCTTTTACTTAATCTAGTTCCATTTGGTCCTAAAATCAAAGGCAAATGAGCAAAAACAGGGCTTTGAACATTCAATGCATTATAAATTAAAATTTGTTTTGGAGTATTTGAAATATGATCTTCACCTCTAATAACATTTGTAATACGCATAAAAATATCATCTACCACAACAACAAAATTATATGTTGGAATTCCATCTCGTCTCATAATTACAAAATCATCTAATTGATTTCGTTCAATTTTTATTTCTCCCCGAATTGCATCATCAAATTTCACCTCTTTTACACTGTCAGGAATTTTAAATCTGATAGCATGAGGTTTTTGCAAATCTAAAGTTTTATAATCTTTATCTCTACATTGACAAATAAAAACTTCTTTTTTTGAATTCAATTGCAACAATTCTGCTCTTTTAGTTTCAAAATCAATAGGATCACAAAAACAAGGATAAGCTAACTTTTCCCCTATTAATTTTTGAATAATTTTTTTATGTTCGGCAAGGCGTGATGATTGATAAATAATCGGTTCATCAGATAACAAGTCTAGCCATTTCAAAGAATTTAATTGGGATTCCAAAAACTCTTTCGTAGATCGCTGCAAATCCGTATCTTCTATTCTAACTAAATACTTACCTTTATTATGTCTTGCAAATAACCAATTAAAAATCGCAACTCTTACATTCCCCATGTGTAAATTTCCTGTTGGGGATGGGGCAAATCTTACTCTTGTTTCATTCATAAAAAATATTCTTTTAAAAATTAATAAATTATAATCAAATTATAATTTAACACTAACTGAACAATAATTTTCAATCTCATATAGAAGAATAAAACAAATAGAAAAAAACTCAATTTTCATACAGTTTACATCTATTTATGCAAAAAATTGAGTATAAATAGCCAAATTTTAAATATTTTTTAAAAATTTACTTTTTATTTTATTTGCTAGTTATAAGTTTTAATTTAGGCTTAGCTTGCTCAGCCCACCATGATGGTTTTTCTGAAGATTTGCCATAAATCAAAATTAATTGATTCCAATAATTTTTTGCTTCATCAAAATTTTTAGTATTCCAATAATATTCACCTAAACGATATAAAACCATATCATGAACAGAACTTTTTTGATCTAAAGCAAATTTTTTTAATATAGACAATCCTTCCTGTTGTGCCCCATTATTTTCTAAATCAATCATTATCAATGCATTTTTTACTTGATAAAAAGATTTAAATTCAGAATCAGGCATAAGTTTTATTGCTTCCTTTAAAACTTTTATAGCCTTAGAAAGATCACTTAAACGAATTAATGCTTCAGCTTGATATGCCAAAAACATCGGCGCTATAGTTGCACTTTTATTTTGCAAATATGCATCTTCAAAAACCTTAGCAACACTAACCCACTTATCTTTTTCTGTTTTAAAAACCTTTTCATTAAAATCTAAAACTTCTTCTTTTGAATCTGCAGGAATCACTCGCGCATTGAAATATTCTGAAGCTTCAACAAAGGCAAGCTGCGCTCTTTGCTGAATTTTTACTCTATAAAAGCTATACCCAATAGCACAAAAAATTATCCCTACAACAACCAATGCTGCTAAAGCAACTTCTTTTTTATGGGACAAGCCATATTTATATATCTTTTGTAATCGTTCTATCAATGGATTTTTCGCAAACTCCATAAAAATTCTCCTCGTAAACAACTGTATTTCTTGCCAAAATAATTGCATTTTTTATTGCTTGAGCATTAGCATTGCCATGAACTGCTACAACAATACCTTTAACTCCAAGTAATAACGCACCATCTTTTCCTATTTCATAATTCTGCGTAATAAAATTTTGAGCGCACGCTTCAATGGTTTTTAAAAAAATATTACCCGAAAAACCATCACTTACAATTATATCGGCATAATAATTAAAAATAGAATACGGCTCTATATTGCCAACAAAATTTAAATCCGATTTTTTCAGTAACTCATATGCCTTTTTAACAAGCATATTACCTTTACCTTCTTCATGCCCATTAGACAAAAGAGCAATTCTAGGATTATCCAAATTTAAAACATTTCTTGCATGTTCTTTTGCCAAATAAGCAAATTGAACTAAGTACTCTGGTTTGCAATCCACATTTGCACCTATATCTAAACACAAAACTTTTTTTTTATCTTTTATAGGCAAAACCCCAATAATAGGTACTCTATTGATTTCAGGTTTTTTGCCTAAAATCAAAGATGCAGCTGCCATAAAAGCACCCGTGTTCCCTGCACTTACAACCGCCTTGCACTTTTTTTGTTTTACACTTTGTATAGCTTTGACAATAGATGAATTAATTTTTTTACGAACAGCATTAACAGGTTCTTCTGCCATTCCAATTATTTGATCAGCATCAAGAATTGAAATATCATATTTTTTCCATTTAAAATCATTTTTATCTAAGATAGAAATAATTGTTTCTTTGCAACCAAATAATTTAATAGAGATTCCTAATCTGGATGCCAATAAACTGCCTAAAACTATTTGTTCAGGAGCATTATCACCTCCCATTGCATCCACTGCAATCATTATTCAACCTATTCTTGAGTTTCAGAAGGAGTATTTGGTTTTTGACGTTCAGTTGACTGTTGAGTTTGTCTTGCTTGTGAACGTTCATACATTCGATCAGCCTTAGTTCTAATTATCTTTATACCTTTGTAATGACCACATTCTTTACAAACTTGATGTGGTAAAATAGCAGCCTGACAAGTTTGACAAGTTACTACATTTCCAAGGCAAACACCTTTATTAGCAGATCTTTTATTTCTTCTGGCTCTAGAAATTTTTCTTTTTGGTACTGGCATGACATTAAACTCCCGAACTAAACCGACTGTGCTAAAAAAATAGCATGTCATTGATATAACAAATAAACTATTTTGTTGCTCACCTTCCTCTAAATCTACTTTTCAGGCTACTAAAATCACTTATTATATTAATTTTTTAGTCGAACTTTGTCAAAAAGAGCTTATTATCTTGTAAAATCAATTGATTTTGGCACACTATAAATATATAAATTTCAAATTTATTTATATAATAAAATTTGGTATAAACCAAAAATATTTACAGGAGAATTTTCAATGGCAAAAATTACAATGGAATTAATAAAAGAACTGAGAGAAAAAACTCAAGTAGGAATGATGGATTGTAAAAAAGCTTTAATCCAAGCAGATGGAAACCTTGAAAAAGCTATAGAAATCTTACGCAAAAAAGGCGCTGCCGTTGCAGCAAAAAGAGCAGATAGTGCAACAAATAATGGACATGTAGAAAGTTGTCTTTCAAATAATCTAAAAGTGGGAGCTCTTGTAAAAATAGGATGTGAAACAGATTTTTCTGCAAAAACAGATGATATGAAAAAATTCTCAGAATCCATTTGTCAAACAATATTACAAAAAAATCCAGACTGTGTTTCTGATGATGTTTGTTGTTTATTAAAACAAAAATTATATGACAATAAAATAACAATTAATGATAGTCTTAATGAACTAATTGCAAAAATCGGTGAAAAAACCAAAATAGAAAAATTTGTTCGTTACGAAGTTGAAAATAATGGACTTGTTAATGCTTATATACATCCAGGTGCAAATTTAGGGGTAATTGTAGAGCTTACAACTGATAAATCAATACAAGAACATTTTGAACAATTAAAACAACTTTCTCATGATATTTGCATGCAAATTGCAGTTACAAATCCATTAAGTGTTGATCCTGATGGATTAGATCCTGAAATATTAGAAAAAGAACTAGAAGTGATAAAGGCTCAATTAGCAGCAAGTAATAAACCTGAAAGTATGATTGACAAAATAGCTGCAGGTAAAATGAATAAATATTATGAAGAAGTTTGTTTATTAAACCAAAAATTTATCAAAGACGATAAAATAACTATTAAAGATCAAATTAAAAAAACTGAAGTTAAAACAGACTTAAAAATCAATATTAAACAATATAAAAGATTTGCAATAGGTAAATAAAATGAACACTATTGTTATAAAATTAAGTGGAGAATTATTTAAAAATAATTCTCCAGATCTTATTTCTAATATCGTAAAACAAATAAAAAAATTAAAAAAAGATTATAATATTGCAATTGTTTTAGGTGCTGGAAATATTCTGCGTGGAAATGAACATCAAAAAAAAATAGGGATAAAAGCAACCACCGCTCATACTGCCGGAATGATTGCAACAATCATAAATGGTCTTATTATTCAAGATTTTTTAGAAAAAGAAAAAGTAGATGCCCAACTTTTCAGTGCAATAAATTGTCCAGAAGTTGCATGTGTAATTAAACAAACAACAATTGATAATGCTTTATCACAAAATAAATGTCTTATTTTTGTTGGTGGCACAGGGAATCCGTTTTTCACAACTGATACCAATGCAGTTTTAAGGACTTTACAAATTGGTGCAACTGAAATGTGGAAAGGAACTAAAGTTGAAGGTATCTATTCAACTGACCCATTAAAAAACAAAAAGGCAAAATTATACAAACAAATATCTTATGATGAAGTTATAAATCAAAATTTGAAAATAATGGACCTGACTGCTATAAAATTAGCACAAGAAAATAAAATCAAAATTAAAGTATTCAACATTTTTGAAAAAGATGCATTAATAAAAGCAAGTAAAAATAAAACTTTTGGAAGTTATATTAGTTAAAAAGGATTTTATATGGAGCCAGTTATATTTACGGAAGATAAAACTTCTAATTTTGAAGAAGTAGTTAACAAAGCCATGGAAAAACCTATTAAACATTACGAAAAAGAATTGGCATCAATAAGAACAGGTCGTGCATCATCAAGTCTTGTTGAAGATTTAAAAATAGAGTGTTATGGCAATCAAGTTATGCGACTTAAAGAATTAGCATCTATAGCAACTCCAGAAGCACGCCTTATAACAATTCAACCATGGGACAATGCAGTTGTCGCAAATATTGAAAAAGCAATTTTAGCCTCCGATCTGGGTTTAACTCCCGCAAGCGACGGAAAAATGATCAGGTTACAATTACCAGAAATGACTGCACATCGACGCGAAGATTTAATAAAAATTCTAAATAAAAGAACTGAAGAAGCAAAAATTGCAATCCGAAATGTTAGAAAAGAATACCATAATCAAATACGTAATGCCGAGAAAAATCACGGAATTTCTGAAGACTTTGCAATCAGATTAACAGAACTTTTACAAAAAATAACCGATGAATATATAAAACAAATTGAAGAGCTCAATCAGGCAAAAGCTGAAGAAATTAAATTTGACAAAATGACGTTTGAATTCCTTTTAAAAAAAAGAAGATAAGGTTAAGATTTAATATCATAAAAGGCCAATGTGACATTGGCCTTTTATGATATTAAATCTTAACCTTATTAAATTAAAAATTATTAAAAAACATAAACTCGAAATAACAAAAATCTAAATTATCGAATCCAAAATATTTGAAAAAGCATAAATATAATAAAAATTGTAAACATCAAAAGCGCTTCGATCTTTGCTATTTTTTTTCGTTTTATAATACCAAATGCAATAATTGCAAAAGGAATAAACATAAAAGGAATTAAACTCCGCAATGGTTTTATATCAACAGCTTTATGATATCCAATTGCAAGTAAACCTAATAATAAAGTTCCTTGTTCTAAAACAGAGCCTAAAGCATTTCCTAGTGCTAAAGAATATTCTTTCTTTTTTACAGCATTCAAACTTACCGATATTTCAGGCAACGATGTACCAATAGCAAAAACAGTTGCACCCACCGTTTCAATTGAAAGCTTTAATAAATTCGTAAGCTTTATGGCAAAACGAACGGCAAATTCTGTAAAAACTAAAATCAAAAATATACTTCCCAATAATTTTAATAATATTCCCCACTTAGTCTTAAAAAATGAATCATGATCTTTAACTGCTTTTTTTTGCCCTGTTTTTTCTTCCTGAATCTCTTTTTTAGTACTATTTTTCCATAACCACCAAATAGAACCAAAGTAAACACAAATTAAAATTAAACCTTCTATCCAACTTAAAGTTCCAAGGATAAAAACAATTGCCATTGACACAGCTGTTACCAAAAGTGTTAACAATGAATCTTTTGCTTCTTTTTTTTTAATTATAATATTTCCACCCAGTAAAACAGCTAAACCCAAAACTAAAGAAATATCACAAACATTTGAGCCCAAAATTGTTCCGGTTGAAATACCATGTGTTTTTTCAAAAATAGAAATTATTACTATAGCCAATTCTGGTAACCCTGTAGATATAGCAATTAAAGCAAAACCTACAAAAAGAGAAGTTAATTTAAAATTTGCAGCAGTTTTTATAGAATATTTTACCGATTTATCTCCGGCAAACCACAAAAAATAAAGACTTAAAAATAATAAAATACAATAAATAATAATTTCTACATACATAAAAATTTCCTTTTTTTATTTTTCTTTTTTGTTATAAATATCTTTTTGAAAATTTAACAATAAATTATTAAGATCTAACTTTATGCTAAAAATAGAGGGTATTTTTTTAAATCATAAATAGATGTAATCATCTTGCTTTAATTTAAGGAGAAACTATGCTATAAACATCTTTTTAAAATCTAAGAAAAATTGATAATAAAAATCAATTATATTACGAATAATTTTATTACCAGATTACGAATCATAAATAAAAAAAGGTAAAACATGAACTATTTAAAAAATATTTTTTTCGCTTGCATAATAAGTTTGACATTTATAAATCAGCTAAAACCAATGGCTTATCAAGAAAACAAAATTACATCTTTTGCAGGTATAGGAAATCGTAGTAATATGGAAGATCAGTATCAAATCATTGAAAATTGGAATGGGGAGAAGATAACATACTTGGGAGTTTTTGATGGTCATGGAGGTAGACATATAGCTAAATATTTAAAAAAGTACTTACATGAAACTATTCTTAATATATACAAACAAAACAATGATTTGATAAAAGCAATAAAAGTTGGTTTTAATAAAATTAATCAAGCCATACAAAAACTCCCTCGTTATAAAATAGGTTCAGGTTCTTGCGCGATAGTAGCATTTATTTTGAATGATAAAATAATTATTGCAAATTGTGGGGATTCAAGGGCCGTTCTTTATAAAAACGACCCAATAGTTCAACTCTCCAATGATCATAAACCAGATTCACCAACAGAACGAGAAAGAATAAACAAAGCTGGTGGTAAAATTTCTGAACGTTTTTTTTACGAGTCTTGTAATGTATGGGTTCCCGCAAGATTAGAAAACTTCTCGGTTTCTAGGGCCTTTGAATATTTTAATCGCGATAATATTGTACAAGGCCTAATATATGAACCCGAAATAACAACTTATGACTTGCAGGGTGATGAAGAGTTTTTAATTTTAGCATCTGATGGTATATGGGATGTCTTATCAAACGAAGAAACTGTTAATTTTGTAAACGAAAATAAAAATTTAAAAACCAATATAAGTGAACTTTTATATCAAAATGCTATGGACAAAAAAACCAGAGATAACTGTACAAATATAATCTTTAGATTTAAATAATCTGAATTAGATGACTGATAATCTCAAACGTAACTATTCTATTACCCCATGTATTTCATTGCAAAGCAATTATCTAGTTCGTGTTATTAACAAGAAGCATTGTATTGATAATTTTGTACAAAAAATAAAACTACCAAATTGGTGATTTGTTTAATATAAAAACTATTGTTGGTTTGTATATTTTTATAAAATAATTATCAAAATAATATAAAAATAAAAAAGGAAGCAAAAATATGAAAATTAATAGTTGTCTAAAAAATATCATTTTCATAATAATTTTACTATTAACAAACAAAATAAAGCCAATGGAATGCGAAATTACAAAACATGTCTTACAAAATAATAAACCAATTCGATGTCCCGAATTTCCAAATAATAAATTCACCCGCGAAAATGAAGATAGAGATATAATAAATCGCGAATGGGATAAAGATATAATATATTTAGGAATTTATGATGGACATGGTACTTCAGATACTGCTGAATACTTAAGAAATAATTTACATTCAAATATTCTTAAAATATATCAACAAACAAATAACTTAATTAGAGCAATCAATCAAGGTTTTAGTCAAACAAACAAAGAAATTCTTCAAGATGAAACAATTAAGAATTCAGGATCTTGCGCAATAGTGGCATTTATTTTGAAAGATAAAATAATTATTGCAAACTGTGGAGATTCGCGAGCAGTTCTTGGTAAAAATAATCAAATAATTCAACTCTCCAATGATCATAAAATCAACAATGTCAATGAACAACAACGAATAATTCAAAACAACGGCTTGTTAAATATTGTACCAGCAACAACTATAAATCCATACACAATGAATAGTCACTCCGATACTACTTATAAAAATCAAAATTGGAATACTCTTGCAATCGCTAGGACATTTGGCGATGCAATGTTTGTTGAACCACCAATGCCTGCAGGTTGTATAATTGCAGAACCCGAAATAACAACTTATGACTTGCAAGGTGATGAAGAGTTTTTAATTTTAGCATCTGATGGGCTTTGGGATAAAATTAAAAATCAAAAAATTTATAATATTATAAACCTCAACCAATCAAAGAATACAAGTGAAATTTTAGCAACAAAAGCTCGTCAAAAAGGTTCCGCAGATGACATTACTGTTATAACGTTATATTTCAAAAGGCAATAATAATCCAGCTAAAACCATTAATTAAATGTAAGTTTGGAATATGAATATGAAATATTTATTTATAACTTTATTATTCCAAACTTACATTATTTAATGCGAATTCGATAATTATTTTACAATAAAGCAAGCTGCATATATATATCCACTCACATTGAGTAATTTTGCAAATATCTTAGATCTAAATAAATATCACCGCCACTTTTAATGAGATTACTTAAAAATAAAAACATGTTCATTTGCATAACACATCTGTAATTCTTCCCGAGCAAGTCTTTCTAATTCAAAATTATTTTCATTCCATTTGGCTATTTTTTCTTCAAAATCTAAAATTTTTTTCTTCGTTTTTAAGATTTTATTTTTTTCAAAATTAATTTCATTTTTTAATTCTAAATATTTTTTAAAACCTCTTTGTCCAAATAAAATTGCTTGTAAAAAATAACCAATTAGCCCTAATAAAATAATCAGTCGTAAAACAGTTTTTAACTTCATTACTCTCCTAAATAGAGAAATCTATTCCCTACCTAAATCACGATGGTGAACTAAGAACTTAACATTTTTCCATTTTTGCAATCCTAATTTAGTTGCAAAAGCAACAGACCTATGTTTTCCTCCAGTGCATCCAATTGCAACGTTTGCAAAAAATCGACCTTCTTTATAAAAATTTTGAACCGAATACATTAAAAAATCTATTAGCTTCTTCCAATATTGAAGAACTACACTTTGATTAAATAAAAAATGTTGAATATGTTCATTTCTTCCATCTAAAGATCGCAAATTTGGTTCAAAATAAGGATTAGGCAAAAATCTCAAGTCAAAAATCAAGCTGCTTTCAATTGGAATGCCAAATTTAAAACCAAAAGAAACAACTTTAACTAGTATTTCTTGAATAGAATCCTTTAAAAATGTCTTCCTTGCCCAATTGCGTAGTCCATGAACATTTAACGCATCGGTATCAATTACAATATCTGATATAAATTTAACAGGATCTAATATTTTTTTTTCTTCTTTTATAATATCAGAAAGTCCCATACCTAAAACAGATAAAGGATGGTTCCTTCTTGTTTCTTGAAATCTTTTGATTAATGTTGAATAATCAGAGTTTAAAAAAATAATTTTAAAATCAAAATTGCTACTTTTAAATCTTTTTATTTTTTCAATTTCACATAAAAAATCATTTAAAAATTTATGACCTCTAGAATCTATTCCAAGTGCAACTTTTTCTAAATTTGTTTTTGTATGGAAAACCAAATTTAAAAATTTGGTAAATAAAGGAATTGGTAAATTATCTACGCAATAATATTCAAAATCTTCTAAAGCCCTCATTAAAGTTGTTTTTCCCGCTCCAGAAAGACCTGTAATTATCACAACTTCTTTTTTTGAATCTAAATTAATTTTAATATCTTTTTCTTTAACTTGAGAAATAACCATAAATATTCCATACAATCAAAATAGTTTTTATAAAAATTTAGCAAGCTTTCTAAACAATCAAAGTTTATGTACACTTGTTTTAAACATATTAAGTATATATTTTGATATAAAAAGTCGCCAGAATTTATAAATAAAAGGAGTAAAAGGTGAAACAATTAATAAAAAAAATATTATCACTATTTTTTTTTATAACTTTATTAATTTTTTCAAGCAAATTAATAAAACCTTCAATACAAAAACAAAAAATCCCTTTAGTTTCAACAGAATCATTTAAAAAAAAAGAAAATAATTCACTTCAAAAGATTTCCAATCCTAAAAAAGATATCTATCAATGGCTCAGAACAGTATCAGAAGTTGTCAGCATTGTTGAAGAAAAAGCATTTAGGCACATCGATTTTTCAAAATTTATTCAAGAAGCATTAAAATCCGCAGTTCCACATGTTGACGCACATTCAGCATTTTTTCCAAAAGAAAGTTATAAAAGCGCAATAGAATCAACTTCTGGGGAATTTTCAGGAATTGGCGTTAGTATAATCAGCAAAGCACCTGAAGATGACACTTTAACCATCATTGAAGTTATAGAAGGTGGACCAGCTCATAAAGCTGGCTTAAAAAGTGGCGATAAAATTGTAGAGGTTAATGGTGAAAAATTAAGAGGCCTTTCAACCGATGAAGTCATCAATAAAATGAAGGGTAAGGTCAAAACCGAAGTTAAAATTAAAATAATTCGTGAAAAAAAACCATTAGAATTTAAAATAACGCGAGACATAATAAAAGACCAAACCTCACAGTGTTATTTTTTCAAAAAACAAAATATTTATTACATATCGCTTAAAATATTTGCAGAAAATTCAGCAAAACAGGTTGCTGAACTGTTAAAAAAAGCAAATGAAGGTAAATGCAAAGGAATAATAATTGATTTAAGAAGAAATCCGGGAGGAATTTTAGATTCTGCTGTTGAAATGGCAAGTTTATTTTTACCCAAAAAATCGTTAATTGTCAAAACAAAAGATCGCAACAAAAAAGCAATTTCCTCATATCACACAAAAAAGGATTCTGTTTTAAAAACAGATGTTCCCATATTTGTTTTAATAGACAATTTTACAGCTTCTGCATCAGAAATCTTAGCTGGTTGTTTAAAACATTATTCGGAACAAAATAATATAAAAAAGAAAAATTCTAAAAAATTAATGGTCTTTCTACTTGGAACACCAACTTTTGGAAAAGGATCTGTACAAGAAGTTATCCCAATTAGTAATGGTTGTGCATTAAAACTTACAACAATGCTTTATTATTTACCAAATGATAATTCAATACAAGCCGTTGGAATCAAACCTGATTTCTTAATTAAACCTAAAATTATACCTTCAGACGAAATCAAATGGATAAACGAACTTTATGGCAAAGAAACATCCTTAAAACATTATATCACCGTTGAAGAAGTCGAAGAAAATAATGGGAAAAAAGAAAGTAAAAATAACAACTCAAAAGACAATGAAAAGAAAAACAAAAATAAAACCGATAAAGAATCGGATGAAAATGAAGAAAAAAATTGGGAAGAAAAACACAGAGAAGCAATTAATCAAGATCCTGCAATTCAAACAAGCATAAATATGATAAGTATGCTAAATTTAGCAAAAAAATGTGAGCCACAAAAAATCGATACCCGTCAAAAAGCTGTTGAATTTTTAAAACAAAATTGTTTAACCGATGAACAAACAAATATCGAAAAAGTGAAGTGAGTTGTAATATAACTCACTTCATCATTTATAAATATTACTTATTGTCCAGGCAATCCAGGTGTATTTTCGTCAGGTCCGGCAAAAGTTGTAACAGTTTGCATATGCATTTTTGGTGCAGGAATCATTGTTTTACTCATAATAGGCTTATTATTTCCTACCATTATAAATGGATAAAAACCCTCAATTTGACCTGTAGATCCAGTAGCTATCTTAGGATAAACTCCAAAAACAACATGTTTACCATCCCAACCTAATCCAGCACCACCATGTTTTGCCTCTAATGTAATTTTATTACCCCCAACGTAAAATGATGCTTCAACTTTACGTATTAAATATCCTAAAACACCTTTGCTTATAGACTGTCCACTGCCAAGATCATTTTGTGCATCTCTTCCAGAAACAATATCTAGTTTGTAATGCACTACATATGGAGAATAATTATAAAAATGCCATGTGTATGCAGCTAAATGATTTACAAACAAAAATGTAAAAATTGCTACTACAAAAAATGTTTTTTTCTTCACGTCTCTTCCCCAAAAAATAATATTAATAACACATTTTTTTACTTACTACTTTACTTTTTCTTTTTACTTACTTTTTTATCTCCAACCTGCGCAGTAAAACGTTTCGTTCCAATAGAGCTAAAAATAATCTTTAAAGGAAACTCTTTTGAAATAAAAGGTCTCATACTAATATTAAGATTTTTTAATTCTAGCCGTGCTATAACTTTATAAATAATGTCATAACGGGGACCAACAACCCTTCGTTCTTTAACTTTAAATATTACTAACATTTTATTAATTTTAGTGTCAAAGTCGAACCTTTCAAAGCGATAAGCATTAGGAATTATTTCATATTCTTTCATATTATTTATTCCACTTTTATTTTGCACATAAATTTTACATACAACAAAAAAATTTGTCTTATTAATAAGCTTTGCATATGTATCTACCGCATAACTTTTTACAAACAAAAATGTAAAAATTGCTACTACAAAAAATGTTTTTTTCTTCACGCCTCTTCCCCCAAAAAATAATATTAATAACACATTTTTTTACTTACTACTTTACTCTTTCTTTTTACTTACTTTTTTATCTCCAACCTGCGCAGTAAAACGTGTCGTTCCAATAGAGCTAAAAATAATCTTTAAAGGAAACTCTTTTGAAATAAAAGGTCTCATACTAATATTAAGATTTTTTAATTCTAGCCGTGCTATAACTTTATACCCATATATCAATTCCCCTGCGAATGCTTGCACCGCTTTTTTAAATATCACTAACATTTTATTAATTTTAGTGTCAAAGTCGAACCTTTCAAAGCGATAAACATTAGGATTTATTTCATATTCTTTCATATTATTTATTCCACTTTTATTTTGCACATAAATTTTACATACAACAACAAAAGATGTCTTATTAATAAGATTTGCATATGTATCTACCGCATAACTTTTTACAAACAAAAATGTAAAAATTGCTACTACAAAAAATGTTTTTTTCTTCACGTCTCTTTCCCCAAAAAATAATATTAATAACGCATTTTTTTACTTACTACTTTATTACCAATTTGACACAAAAATTCTGATGGATTATTAAGTCCATGCCCACGACAGCTAACAACGATCCTCAAAGGTGTTTTTGCTGATGCAAAAGATGCCATCTTGGTATTTAAATTTTTTTCAAATTTTATTCCCCTCATTAAAGTTCTTTGTCCATTTTTTGAAATATAAACGGCATTTGGAATTTCTATTACAACCTTTTTGGCTGTATCTAAAAAATCACCTTTAATTACTTTTTTAGCAGGATGAACAACTAATGCTTGAGGAAAGCCAATACTATCATAGCTAAGTCGAGCTAAACCCACTTCTCCTTTGACGCTTTCGATATTTTTATTTTTATCTTGCTTGTAAATTTTATATTTGACTGGAAACTGAGTTTTATTAACTATGTTTATATATGCATCTTTTGCATAATTATTAACAAACAAAAAAATAAGTATTGATAATATAAAAACTATTTTTTTATTCATCCCTGCCCCCTAAATTATTAATTACTCATCTTCTTTACTATTTTTTTATTACCTACTTGCAAAATAAATTCAAATGGAATTTGTCCCCAAGCACGAGTAATTATTTTTTCTTTTTCATTTTTTAGCTTCATTTTTTGATCCAAAAATACTTTTACAGACTTTATAGAAGGAGTTATTTTTTTATTCAAATTTTTAGATTCAAGTGATGTTATAATATTTCCTGAACTATCAATAATATTAATAAAAACCCTTGTAACGATATCACCAGTATCAAGCTTGATTGTTTTTTGTGCCGGGAGAACAAATAATGTTGTAAGTTCCTGGCTTGTATAATTACGTTGAGCTGCTACAACGTCTCCTTTTAATGAACTCTTGTTTTGATATTGATCAAGTTTATCTATTTTATATCTAATTTTGAAAGGAACTTTATTAATAATCTCTAGATATGAATCAACAGGATAACTATTGATAAAAAATAATGCAAAATAAGAAAAAACAAAAAAAATTTTATTCATCCCTACCCCAAAATTTATATTATAGTACCAATTAATTAAATTATAATTAATTTAGAAAGTAAAAATCAATTTTATAAATAAATATAATTAGTCTTTTTCTTAAAAAAAATCATATTAAAAATTAAATTCTTCCTTTTATTTTTATTCAAAAGTGCTTATAATATGAACATTAAGCTTTATGGTGAGCGTAGCTCAGTTGGTAGAGCATCAGACTGTGGCTCTGAATGTCGCGGGTTCGAGTCCCGTCGCTCACCCCAAAAACTTTGATTTTTAAGTTTTTTAATGTATTTTATAACCATCGGGGCGTGGCGCAGCTGGTAGCGCACTCGCTTTGGGAGCGAGGGGTCGTCAGTTCGAGTCTGACCGCCCCGACCATTAAGTAATATATTTTAAAACAATATTCTCTAAGTATTTGTGCCCGTAGCTCAGCAGGATAGAGCAACGGATTTCTAATCCGTAGGTCACAGGTTCGAATCCTGTCGGGCACACCAGCTTTCGCCAAGGCTACAGCTGGCAAGCCAAAAATTTAGGACTTTATTAAAATTTTATTAGAACAGTTGAAGCGAAAGCTGTCCGCCGAAGCTCTTTTGAGCGTAGGAGGACTTTTTTATAACAAATCTAAATTAATTTA